>JAZNJZ010000029.1:0-2154 GCA_045578325.1 Eubacterium sp. | reverse complement strand
CGTAACATTCTTCACCACGCCTTTTGGAATATTAATACTTTTTCCATCTTGCAAACGAATAAACGTCATTCCTGTTATTTCTTTTACTGTTTCCGGAATCCGTATTTTTTTTATCTTCTTGGTGCGCTCATAGATATCCATTGGCCAACAGGGTGTATCTGCGTCATCTGGTGCAAGACTTACGCCAAATACATTCTCTTCATATTCGTCATTTTCCCACTCCCCATTTTTAGGCTCTTTCGGTCCAAACTTCACAACTTTCTTGCCTTTTATTTTGGCTGGAATCTTCAACGTAGCAATGCCTTCACTCGAAAGTGGAGTTACCTTCGTAATCCAAACACCACCTTTGGTGGATTCATACTCAAATTCGTAGTTTCCTCGGATAACTGAGTCTGTGGATGCCTTTACCTGGTTGACATTCATCATTCCTAATAGAAGAAGTGTTAATAGTAGTACTATTTTCTTCATTTTCAAGTCCTCCTCATAGTTTAAGTATTTATATATTGTCATAGAAATATGGCATAACTACGTCACATTTCTATGACAAATCATTATATTAATCGCACATTATTACTTTGAACTCAATATGGAGTAATATGTAATACTTCCATCCACCTCTTGCATGTATTTCTCATACTCCATTAATTCATAACGTAACGTATAGCCACCTGGCATAAGTAAATCACGTGCAACCAAATCATCTCCACTTATATACTTTGCCATCATTTGTCTTGCAACTGCTTGAGCATCAATGTGGTATCTTGCACGTATATACTCTGTATTATCCGCATTTGTAGCATAGTTTACTGTGTCACCGATACGTTGTCCGCCCACCTGTGCACTATGTGCATAAGTGTCCGTTGCCGCATGGATTGCCATCCCCCACACTATCGCTCGCTTAAATCCAGCTGTATTTTTTTGGCTATCAGCTTTTGGAGTCCCTTCATTGAATTTTTTCATTTTTGCCAAAATGTACTTCCAGCCCTGTTGCTCATTTTTAGCAAAGTCTTTTATATCATTCTTCATTTCCTCTGCATTTGCATATTGAACACCATTAAAGGTTGTATCTGCCGTACCAACGCCACTTCCATCACCAAGCGCATTTGCCATTCTTGTTGCATAAATGACTGCTTTAATATAATTGGTTGGATAATACCCATGCCACCATGGGTTCTTGGAAACTCCTGCAATTTTTCTATTATCCACCTTGTTTTTTTCATCTTTATACCCAAAGTCGTACTCATATTTTTTTCCATTAATCGTAACACTCTTATTCACATATTTGTTATTCTCATCCTTATTGTTAGTATAATCTGGCAACCTTGCTCCCATTCGCACATTAAAGTAATTTGCAGCAACCATTTCCACATGATTCTCAGCCTTCCAGCTTCCTTCCACACACCCCGTCTCTTCAAACGTGGTAATCTCGCTCTCATTCTCTGGAATCAAGGATTCTTCCGTCTCCGCATCTTTCTGCACCTCTGTTATCTGCTGTGCATTTTCCTCGTACTTCTCTTTGTATTCATCGTAGTGATCCAATGCATACTCAGCATCCACCAGACCATTTCCATAGGCTTCCTCTTCGCCATACAAGTTTGCACTTTCATTCAGTAGTCCTCGCACAAAATCAGCGGATACACTTGGGTCCTTCTCCCAGATCAATGATGCCACTGCTGCGATCTGTGGCGCTGCAAGGCTGGTTCCGGAAACCACTTCCTCTGTACCGATAAATCCGGTGGTACGAACCACCTCTCCCGGTGCCACGATTTCCACTTCTTCACCTTTTGCACTGTCTTTTGCCACTTCTCCCTCTTTATCTACGGAGCCTACTGCCATTACTTCGTCGTAAGCAGCCGGATACTGTACACCTTCATCTCCTGTGTTTCCTGCTGCAGCGATCACTAAGATTCCCGCATCCTCTGCATCTTGGATTGCTTCTTGCAATGCCTCTGAATATGTATCCAGACCAAAACTCATGTTGATGATGTTTACATCCAAGTCGATTGCCATGTAGATCCCTTCGATGACACGACTAAGAGGTGCTTCGTTGAAATCATCCAATACACGAATGGAATAGATCTCTGCATCCGGGTTAATTCCTGTGATTCCCTCGCCATTATCTGTCGCTGCGATAAGGCTTGCCACACTGGAACC
>JAZNJZ010000028.1:0-12646 GCA_045578325.1 Eubacterium sp. | reverse complement strand
CTTGAGCTGAATTTTCAGCTCTGCCCCTTGTAATGATAATGAACCTAAATTACCATACTTTTGTCGCTTCGATGAAACGATAGAATGAAGTTTTCGGATCGTAGATATCGTCGCCGAACAACAGTGGGTTGCAAGAAGAACGCCAGGACATATTGTCGTAAAGTCCCCAAAGAGTAATGCCTGTGATACCTTTAGGGTTGACATTTTTGTCACGATTTTTCTGTTTCGTAATGATTGTTTCCATCAGTTTTTTTACGAATTTAGCCTGGTCTGCATTGGTTTCACCCTCTGCTTCATATGCATAACTTGCCTGAGAACCGTCTGTGTCGAAGTTGATGGTAAAGTCAAGTTCAGTAATCTGGATTTCATAGCCAGCAGCCAAGAATTTTTCCAAGGCATTACCGTACTGTGTTACCGTCGGAACTTTTACGTCTACGTGGCTCTGCATACCAATACCGCCACAAATTTTTTCAGGCTCACCTTCGTTGATAAAAGCCACGAGATCGAGAACTTTCTGTGTCTCAAAATAAGTATTGTAATCGTTGTAGAAAAGAGTTACGTTATCTTGTACATTGTATGTTTTCAGCATCTCATATGCAATCTGGAACGCTTTTTTTACGTAAGCTGGAGAATCCCCTTTGTTACCGTACACACTATCCCATACAAACTTACCGAAGGAGTTACGGTGCAAATATTCATTTACAACATCCCATGCATAGACAATGCTGCCGGCAGAACCGGTAAGAGTTTTTTCATATTCCATAACATGAGCCATCACGTTATGTACATAGAAGTCAAGACGTGCATCCATAATGTCGGTGGAAACTTTCTTGGCTCCTTTGTAACCTTCGGTAAAGAACCAGCTTGGTGTCTGGCTATGCCATACCAAGGTGTGAGCACGCATTTTCAAGCCGTTTTTCGCAGCTACAGCAAGGGCAGCATCTACTTCTCTGAAGTTCAATATAGGAACTTTGGATTCGGTGTAATTATCCGGAATGTAGTATCCCATATTTTTGGCATCAGTCACAGACATTGTTTTTGCGGATGAACCAAGAATATTGTCTGGTTTCATTTCATTTTCCAAGGTAATACTATTGTAATGTTTTTTGATATGGGATAACGTTTTCGTATCCTGCAATTCACGTTTGTTGTTTGCATTTCCGTAGTTAACAGCAGCTCCCAAATAAGGAACGATGTCTTTGTACGCTGCCAAAAGACTGGCAACGTTTGCGTTTACCACGGTTACTTTACATTTTAATTTGTGGGTTTTTTTGCCGTTTTTGACTTTACAAGTCACGGTAGCAGTTCCCTTTTTTAAAGCAGTTACTTTACAGGATGTTTTCTTTTTCTTTGAGAGTTTAAGTACACTACTTTTATTTGTCGTCCATGTAACCTTTGCTTTTTTCGCCACTTTGCTTAGTTTAAGCGTGGTGTTTTTACGTCTTGTCAGGGTGATTTTTTTTACGGAGAGCTTCGGCTTTTTGGCTTTGGCTTCCACCGGACCCATTGGCGCAACAGCAGTAATGCAAAGACCTAAAATGAGTGCATATGTTGTTTGTTTCTTGAAACTTTTCATAGGTGTCATACCTCCTCGTTTTGTTTAAAATGTTTACTGGGGTGAATTCCCTCCCCGACTTCATTATAATCGCAAATGGTGTATATGGCAAAGAAAATATATATAATATTTTTTTATGGTAAGTATTAGTGGCTTAATAGGGAACAGAATATTTGCTTTTTGTTGAACAAATGGCATACAGTATTAAGATTCAAGAAATTAAGATGGTGAGACAAGATGAATATGATTCGACAGACTCGGAAAGTAGAAAGTGTTATGTTGTAAGTGGAACCGGTGAAAACCGCCAATTGCTAATGCTACGTTTGGGGGGGATGGAGAATACCAGATCAGATAATATGATCATAAATGAGATATGTGATGAAATAGAGCGTGTCTCTTCCATGACTTGGGTTGAGGAGTGGTATATTGAAGAAATAAATGATAAAATTATGCAACAATTAGAGGAAGAAGAGTCAAATTGATGAAGTGATTAAATCCGAAATGATATTTCATTGCAGTGGCGTTAAATATCAAGTTTTTGCATTTCAGTGCAAAAACTTGATATTTTTTCTTTTTTTTGCTATACTACTATAAAGATGGAGGTGGTTTGCGTGAATGTGACTCATGAGCTAAAAAAACGTGATTTATATCTAAATAAGCTAATTGCATTTCAAGATACGGAGCCTGTGAAAGTAGTCACCGGCATTCGGCGTTGTGGTAAATCTAGTTTGCTAAAGCTAATGGTTGCTCATCTATTGGAATCCGGTATAGCAGAAGAGCAGATTTTGGAAATGAACTTTGAATCGTATGATTATAAAAACATGACAGCGGATGAATTTTATCATTTTGTGAAGGACAAGAGTATTTCACAAAAGCGAATGTATTTGTTCTTTGATGAAGTGCAACGAATCCATGCGTGGGAAGATGCCGTAAATGCCTTCCGTGTTGATTTGGATTGTGATATTTATATAACAGGTTCCAATTCTTACTTATTGTCATCGGAGTATTCCACGTATCTTTCGGGAAGATATGTTGAGATAAAGATGCTACCGCTTTCGTACCGTGAGTTCATTTATTTTCAGGGATTTGAAGTACGAGAAGCGGATAGTGCATTGGGCGGGACACGGAGAAACGTTTTAAGTAAAAATGGTGAAAGCTATGAACTGCGAGAAGTGTTTGATGCATATATAAGGTATGGGGGAATGCCAGGAATTGCTGATATTGGACTTGATCAAGAAAAGGCGCTCATTATGTTGGACGGAATTTATTCGACAGTGGTTGTCAGGGATATTCTGGAGCGAGAAAGAAGAATTGGTCAGAAGCAAATCACAGACCCTGCATTGCTGCGAAAAATTATTCTTTTTCTTGCAGACAATGTAGGAAGCAATATCTCTCTTCATTCCATTGGGAATACTCTTGCCAACGAAGGATTGATGGAGAGGGGAAGGCGAAAAGGAGCCCCCAGCACGCATACGATACAGACGTATGTGGATGCGTTGTTGCAATCTTATATTTTTTATGAGATTAAACGATTTGACATTAAGGGAAAAGAGTTTTTGCGTACGCTGGGAAAGTACTATATCGTAGATGTAGGACTGAGAAATTATTTGTTTGGCTTTCGAAATCGAGATACGGGGCATGTGCTGGAAAATGTCGTGTACTTTGAGTTGATTCGAAGAGGATATGATGTGGCTATCGGTAAAGTTGATAGGAAGGAAGTTGATTTTGTTGCAACAAAAGGGGACGAAAAACTTTATGTGCAGGTGACAGAATCGATGTTAGGTGAGGAAGTTCGAACCAGAGAACTTGCGCCACTGCAAGCAATCCGCGACAACTATGAAAAAATTGTTCTTTCCTTGGATGTTGGACTTACCAATTCCTATGACGGAATCAAGTCCATTCATCTAATCGACTGGTTGCTAGAACGATAAAGAAATGGAGAATAAAATCATGAACGACCGTTTAACAAAAAAAGACATTGAAAAAATGGAGCAGGAGATCGAACACCGCAAGCTGGTGGTGCGCAAGGAAGCACTGGAGAGTGTAAAAGAGGCCAGAGCCCACGGAGATCTCAGCGAAAACTTTGAGTACAAGGCAGCGAAAAAATATAAAAATGAAAACGAAAGCCGCATCCGTTACCTGGAGCGCATGATCAAGACAGCGCAGATTGTAGAGGACGATTCTTCCGAGGAGGAAGTGGGAATCAACGATACCGTTGTTATTTACATTCCGGAAGACGATTGCGAAGAAACTTACAAGATTGTTACCACGGTGCGAAGCGATGCCCGTCATCACATGATTAGCATTGAGTCACCCATGGGAAAGGCATTGATGAAACATCAGGTGGGGGACCGTGTGTACGTGGCGGTGAATGATAAGATTGGTTACGAGGTAGAGATTCGTGAGATTCGAAAAAGCGATGACGAATCCGAGGAAATCCGTAAGTTTTAAAAGAAAAATTTGCAACAGAAGAAAGAGTGTGGTATAATACGGCTTGTGCACAGATTGCGATGGGGAGATCGATTGTAGTTTGTGCGCTTTTTACGATATAGAAAATGCGAATGGAGAATAGCAATATGATGGATAATAAATCAATGATGCAGTTAGACGATGAACTCGATACACAGTTTGATGACCTGGTGAATTATTGTATGATTTCGGGAAAAATTGATCCGGACTTGTACGTGGATTATGACGTAAAACGAGGCCTGCGCGATTCCGATGGAAAGGGCGTATTGACTGGTTTGACAGAGATTGCCGACGTGGTGGCGTACGAATACCAGGACGGTATGAAAGTGCCGGCAGATGGTAAATTGTATTATCAGGGCTATGATGTGCAGGAGTTGGTAAAAGGCTATCAGAATAAGAGATTTGCTTTTGAGGAAGCAACCTATCTGTTGCTCTTTGGACAGTTGCCAGACAAGCAGCAGTTTAAGAGTTTTCTTGACATCCTTTCCAGTCTTCAAGAATTATCCGCCCACTTTGTTCGCGACGTCATTATGAAGGCGCCAAGTGAAAATATTATGAATGCGTTGCAAAAGAGCGTGCTGACGCTGTATTCCTACGACGATAATCCAGATGACATTTCTGTGCCAAACGTACTTCGTCAGTCCTTGCAGTTGATCAGTAAGTTGCCAATTATTGCGGTATATGCGTACCATGCCTATCGTCATTTCAAATTCGATGACAATTTGGTTATCCGTACGCCAGAGAAACATCTTTCCACCGCAGAAAATATATTGCAGATGATTCGTCCAGACGGAAAATTTACGGACTTGGAAGCAAAAGTATTGGATATCGCATTGGTGCTTCATGCAGAGCACGGTGGTGGTAACAACTCCACATTTACAAACCACGTGGTTACTTCTTCCGGAACCGATACGTATTCTGCAATCTCAGCTTCCATTGCGTCGCTGAAAGGACCACGTCATGGTGGAGCCAATCTGAAAGTGTTGCAGATGATCGACGACATCAAAGAGCATTGTCCGGATTGGAATGACAAAGCGGCTTTGACGGAATATTTGACAAAGATTTTGGATAAACAGGCATTTGATGAGAGGGGCCTCATCTATGGTATGGGACATGCGGTGTATACCGAGTCCGATCCACGTGAGGTGATTTTGAAAAAATATGCGAAGAAACTTTCGGTGGCAAAGGGCTTGGAGGATGAGTTTAAGCTCTATGAAAACATCGAAAAGATTGCAGGTAAATTGCTGGCGAAGAAGAGAAAATTGTATAAGCCAGTATGTGCTAACGTTGACTTCTACAGCGGATTTGTGTATACGATGTTAGACATTCCAAGAGAGTTGTACACACCGATTTTTGCGGTGGCACGTATCTCTGGTTGGAGCGCACACCGTTTGGAAGAGTTAGTAAACGACGGCAAAATTATTCGTCCTGCATATAAATTTGTTGGAAAACACAAAGAATATCAGGAGCCAAAGGATCGCTGATAGTTATAGAAAAGGAGAGGAAGCGTAAGCGTGGAAAAGCAGATATTGTTTTTTGATATTGATGGAACGCTGATCGATGAAGAGCTGGATATCATTCCGGAGAGTGCGGCAAAGGCGTTGAAGCAAGCAAAGGAAAATGGACATCGTCTCTTTATCTGTTCCGGAAGGTGCCGGGCAATCATACCGCAAGATGTGTTGGAAATTGGTTTTGATGGTATGGTGGGTGGCTGTGGCACATATATAGAGATAGAAGGGAAAGAGATTTTTCATCATACGCTTTCCAAAGAATTGCAACAGGAGATCATCCAGGATCTTCTAAAATATCACATCGATGGTGTGTTGGAAGGAAAGGACTGTTCTGCCTTCCGACATGACTATTGGATGCCAGTGGTAAAAAGCATCTTTGCAGAGAATGGCAATTTTGCTAGTTTTGCCGCAAAGACACAAAGTTACTGGGATGAGGAGTTTTCCTTTGATAAAATGGCACTTTGGTTTGACGAAAGTTCCGACATGGACAGCTTTCGCCAAAAATATGAGGATCGGTTTGAGTTTATCCGAAGGGATCCGACTTTTTATGAAGTGGTGCCAAAAGGAATTTCGAAAGCTACAGGAATTCAGGCGATCTGTGATTATCTGGGAGCGGATATGAGCCAGACCATCGCCTTTGGAGACAGCGCCAATGATGTCTCTATGTTACAGTGTACCAATCGCTCCGTAGCTATGGGTGGTGGAAATCCGATTTTGTTTGATCTGGTGGATTATGTCACGAGCCCTGTTATGGAGGATGGCATTGCCAATGCGTTGCGACATTTGAAGTTGATCGAGGATTGAGGAGGGATATTCATATGGAATTAAAAAAACTTCTTACCGAGGTGGAATACGAGCTGGTTCAGGGAACACTAGAAAAAGAAGTGGCAGACATTGCCTATGATTCACGTAAAGTAAAAGAAGATGTAATGTTTGTGGCCATTGATGGAACCGTGGTAGACGGTCACACATTTATCCCGGGAGCCATCGAGGCGGGAGCCGGCGTTATCGTCATTGAAAAAGACGTAGTGGTTGAAAATAGCGAGGTTACGGTGATCAAGGTTTCCAATGCCAGAAAGGCTCTGAGTCTCATGTCGGCAGCGTATTTTGATTATCCGGCCAAGAAAATGATTACTGTGGGAATTACCGGAACAAAGGGAAAATCCACTGCAGAGCATATGGTGCGCGATATCATTGAACAAGCAGGAAAGAGCTGTGGTATCATCGGAACGGTGGGTGCCTTTATGAATGGAAAAGTGATTCCGACGAATCATACCACTCCGGAGTCCTATGAGTTGCAGAAAATCTTTGCCATGATGGTGGAAGAGGGCTGCGAATACATGGTTATGGAAGTGTCCTCCCAGGGAATCAAGATGGACCGTGTGGCAGGGATTGAATTTGATTATGGTGTATTTACCAACCTTTCTCCCGATCATATCGGTCCGGGAGAACATGCGGATTTTGAAGAATATATGTCTTGCAAAGCGGAGTTGTTCCGTCGATGCAAAAAAGGAATTATCAATCGAGACGATGAACATTTTGAAGACATTGTCCGAAATGCCACTTGTGACATCATCACCTATGGTGTGTCAAACGAGGCGGATCTCATGGCAAAAGACATTCAACACGTGGTAAATGGAGGAGATCTTTCCATGGAATTTACCGCAGATGGAATGTTGAAGGGAAACATCGTTGTGGGATTGCCGGGACGATTTAACATTTACAATGCCCTGTGTGCCGCAGGTACCGGAATGGCGCTTGGAATGCCGGAGGAGGTTATTCTTCATGCGTTAGAGCACGTAAAGGTGCGCGGACGTGTGGAGGCGATGCCAGTATCCGACGAGTTTTCGGTATTGATTGATTTTGCCCACAATGGAGTGAGCTCCGAGAGCGTACTTTCCACGTTGCGGGAGTACAATCCTCATCGCATCATTAGTATTTTTGGCTGTGGTGGAAACCGAAGCAAAGTACGACGATATGAGATGGGAGAGGTCATCGGAAAAATGTCGGAACTTGCTATTATTACCAGTGACAATCCCCGTCGTGAGGATGTCATGGACATTATCGAAGACATCAAGGTGGGAATGGCAAAAAGTGATGGAAATTACGTGGTGATTCCCGATCGTGAGGAAGCCGTTGCCTATGCCTTGGAGCATGCAGAGAAAGGTGACATGATTGTCCTTCTTGGAAAAGGGCATGAAGAGTACCAAGAGATTAATGGTGTAAAACATCATTACAGTGAGCGCGAAGCCATCGTCAAAGGAATGAAAAAAGTATATGGAAAAGACTTCGGTTATATGCTATAATTGACGATATATAAGATAGAACAATGGATTGCTTTTTTTTCAAAAGGAGTTGATAACAATGTGCGCGATGATAACAAGTTCCATGGCGAATACATTATTTGGCACCAAAAGTTCCATCCGTAGCGGTAACTTTCTCTCCGCCTCTTCTTTGGGGGATTGGGGAATGATGCGAAGTGGTGTGTATACACGCATGCTTCGTTCCTACTACGACAAGTATGGTGTAGATACTAGTAACGCCAGTAATAAGACAGATAAAAAAGATAAGACAGAGACCAATGCTTATGAGACGGATATCAGTACAAAGCTGGAATCCCTCCAGGGAAGTACGACGAATACCATTCTTTCGGACGTGAAGAGTGCAGCAGGTGCGCTGGATACGTCAGCTAAGGCAGTGGCGGATTTGGATTATGATAAAAGCAGCAGAGAAGACATGTATGCCAGCGTGAAAAAAATGGCAGACAGCTACAATGCAGTGATTAAAAGTGTAGATAAGTCCGATGTCGTTAGCGTGACTCAAAGTACATCTTGGATGAAGGCTGACACCAAGGCGTTACAGTCAGAGTTAAAAGAAATTGGGATTACCGTAGGTGCGGATGGCCAGATTTCTGTGAACGAAGAGACATTCAAGAAAGCAGAGTTGGATTCCATTAAGGAGCTTATGGAAGGAAGTACTGGATATGCTTCCAAGATTGCTCAGAAGGCGTCGGGCATCCAGACACTTGCTACCAATCAGATGGCATACAATTCAGGCCAGACATTCTATTCCGCAAGTGGTATTTTAGGACAGTAAATGAGTACGATGGTATAAAGCAATGAAAGCCGTAAGGCTTGGGCACAGGCATTTCTTATAGTAGTATATGAATGCTTGTGCTTCTTTGCGTAAAAAGGAGCGTTTGAAATGTATCGATTTTTTGTTCCAGCAGAACAGATTTTTGACAACTATGCAGAAATTATCGGAGACGATGTCAATCATATCCGAAATGTCCTCCGCATGGAGCCGGGGGAAAAAGTGGTAATTTCCTGTGGACAGGGAATTGATTATTATTGTATAATAAAGGACGTTCGGTCCGAATGTGTGGTGCTGGATATCTTAGAGGAGACGCCGGTGACAACGGAGCTTCCGGTTAAACTGGTGTTGTTTCAGGCGTTGCCAAAGGCGGACAAGATGGAGTTGATCATACAAAAAGCCATAGAGCTTGGTGCCTATGAAGTGGTGCCGGTTCGTACAAAACGTTCGGTGGTGAAGCTGGATGAGAAGAAGGCAGCCAAGAAACAGCAGCGCTGGCAGGCAATTGCCGAAGCGGCGGCGAAGCAAAGTGGGCGAGGCATCGTGCCACAGGTCCACCAGGTGGTTTCTTTTTCTGAAGCCCTTACCATGGCAAAGGAGCTTTCCGCCAACGTGATTCCCTATGAGCTTTTTGACGATATGGCACAGACCACGAAGGTGCTGGAGCATATATGTGACAATGAGTCCATCGGTATATTTATCGGACCTGAGGGTGGGTTTGAACGCGGTGAAGTAGAGAAAGCAATGGAGGCTGGTGTTCAGCCGATTTCGTTAGGAAAACGTATTTTGCGTACAGAGACAGCAGGACTTGCGATTCTTTCGGTATTGATGTTCCGGATTGAGTCAAAAGAGTGAATGTTTGGAAATGAGGAAATAAATGAGTAGTATAGGTATGGCATATCTGGACAATGCGGCGACGACCCGAACCTTTCCTGAGGTTGGCGAGCTGGTAACACAGGTGATGTGTGAGGATTTTGGAAATCCTTCTTCTCTTCATTTGAAGGGAGTAGAGGCGGAGCGATACATCCGCGAGGCTGGGGACCGCATTGCCGATACGTTAAAATGCAATCGAAAAAATATTGTATTTACATCCGGCGGGACGGAAAGCAATAACATGGCAATCATCGGGGCGGCCATGGCCAATCGACGCCGAGGAAAACATATTATTACGACGTGCTTTGAGCATGCGGCAGTATATCAGCCCTGTTTGTATTTGGAAGAGCTGTTTGAGTATGAAGTGACCTATCTTCCTGTGGATGCTATGGGGCATGTGGATCCGGAAGCCCTCCGGGAGGCGTTGCGAGAGGATACCGTGTTGGTGTCCATCATGATGGTAAACAATGAAATTGGTTCCATTCTTGATGTGGAGCAGATTGGTAAAATCATTAAAGAACAGGATAAGAATATTCTCTTCCATGTAGACGCCATTCAGGCATATGGAAAAATGAAGATAAATCCGAAGAAGCTGGGCATCGACTTGATGTCTGCCAGCGGGCATAAGATCCATGGGCCAAAGGGAACCGGATTTTTGTATATGGCAGACGGGGTGAAGGTGCTTCCGTTTATTCATGGTGGCGGGCAGCAGCAAGGGAAGCGTTCCGGCACAGAAAACGTACCAGGAATCGCGGGACTTGGACTGGCAGCAGCGATGATGTACAAGAACCATGAAGAAAAAAGAGAAATGTTGTACAAGTGCAAGAAGCATTTGATGGAGCGATTGAGTGAGATCGAGGGTGTCCATGTCAATGCCTGTGATCCTGAGGCAGTGGAAGATACAGCACCGCATGTGGTTAGTGTCAGCATGGATGGCATTCGAAGCGAGGTGTTGTTGCATGCATTGGAAGACAAAGGGATTTATGTATCCTCCGGTTCGGCATGTTCTTCCAATCATCCGGGAATCAGCTCGACACTGCAGGCGATTGGTGTGCCGAAGGAACTGCTGGATTCCACCATTCGATTTAGCTTTTCAGTAGAAACTACGATAGAACAGATTGATTATGCGGTGGAGGCATTGAAGGAACTTCTTCCGATGTTGCGCCGTTATGTAAGGAGATAAGGAACCATGGTAAAAGCATTTTTGATTAAGTATTCTGAGATTGGAATCAAAGGAAAAAACCGATACATTTTTGAGGACGCCCTTCGCGACCGTGTAAAGGAGAAGCTGGCAAAATGTGAAGGCGATTTCTTGGTAGAGCGTGAAAATGGACGAATCTACGTAGAAGCGAAAAGTGAGTACGATTACGATGAAGTAATGAATCAGCTGACCAAGTGCTTTGGTATCGCGCATATTTGTCCAGTAGTTCTTGTGGAAAATAAGGACTTTGACAATGTGTGCCAGGAGTTGGTGGACCATATTCGCGAAGAGCTTGGGGACAAGCCATTTACCTTCAAAGTATTTGCGAAGCGAAGCGATAAGAATTATGCCTTGACAAGTCCGGAGATTTGCCGTGAGGCAGGTGCGTATATTCTCGACCATGTGCCAAATGCCAGTGTGGATGTGCACAAGCCAGAAGTATCAGTAAATGTGGAGATTCGTCATCGTGCGTATGTATACGTGACCAGTGTGAAGGGACCGGGTGGTATGCCAGTGGGAACCAGTGGCAAATCCATGCTTCTTTTGTCGGGAGGTATCGATAGTCCGGTGGCTGGTTACATGATGGCAAAGCGCGGTGTTAAGATTGAGGCGGTGTATTTCCATGCGCCACCGTATACCAGTGAGAGAGCAAAGCAGAAAGTGGTGGATCTGGCAGAGCTTGTTAGTGATTATGCAGGAGAGATTCGTCTTCATGTGGTAAACTTTACGGATATTCAGATGTATATTTATGACAAATGTCCACACGATGAGTTGACCATTATCATGCGTCGTTACATGATGAAAATTGCAGAGCACATCGCCCGTGAGACAGACTGTCTGTCCTTGATTACCGGAGAAAGTGTGGGACAGGTGGCAAGTCAGACCATGCAGAGCTTGGTGGCAACCAATGCGGTATGTACCATGCCGGTATTCCGTCCGGTAATCGCATTTGATAAACAGGATATCATTGATATTTCGGAAAAAATCAATACGTATGAGACTTCCATTCTTCCTTATGAAGATTGCTGTACCACTTTTGTGGCGAAGCATCCGGTAACGAAACCGGATTTGGCAAAGATTGAAAAATCCGAGTGTAATCTGGAAGAGAAGATTGACGAAATGCTGGAAAAAGCAATTACGGAGAGAGAAGTTATTACGGTGAAAATGTAAAGAGAATTTCGGTTGCGGCGCCTCGGAGGCGTCGTGACTCTGTAAAAAAGGGTATAAAAAAAGGACTGTCTCCGAATTGTGGCTTACAGTCCCCCACACGTACGTTTTGTACCCCATATTTGGTCCCGGCTTATATGAAGCCGAGACGATGTAACGTAGTTTGTGATACGAATTAAACGATGAATGGCTCTAATTTAGCAAGAATCTCATCAACGTTGTTTTCGCTGTGGATGTTCAAGTCAATTGGTTTTGACAAATCAAGACTGAAAATACCCATGATGGATTTTGCGTCGATTACGTATCTTCCAGAAACCAAATCAAATTCAGCATCGAACTTTGTTACTTCGTTTACGAAAGCCTTTACCTTATCAATTGAGTTCAAAGAAATTTTTACTGTTTTCATACTGATTTTCCTCCTTTATTTAAATTGGTTTGAAGATGATTTGTATTTCACCTTTCATGTATTATACTATTATGTATCATGGTTTATGTCAATAGAAAAAACGAACCACATATAAAAAAATATTGCATTTTTTTTGTGCAAATTGTAGAAAGGGCCAAAAATGAAAGTTGCATTTTTAACATTAGGTTGTAAAGTGAATTATTATGAAACGGAAAAGATGATGGCGGATTTTCAGAAAGCCGGCTTTGAAGTTGTGGATTTTCAGTCTTGTGCGGATGTGTATGTTGTGAATACATGAACCGATACCAATATTGCCGATCGCAAGCCACGAAAGATGCTACATCGAGCGAAAAAAATGAATGCGGATAGCA
>JAZNJZ010000027.1:0-2255 GCA_045578325.1 Eubacterium sp. | reverse complement strand
TATCAAAAAGCAGGTTTCCGTTATGTGGAAACCATTCAGGATGAAATCGCCTTCTCAGGTCTATTGGAAGACTTCTGGGTGATGGAACTCTAAAACAAACACTGGCGGTCTGGTTTCCCAGGCCGCCATACTTCAACCAATGTTTTGTTGCATCTTAAATTGAAAGTAATATATTTATCCTAGAATGCAGCGTAGAAAACCGAAGAATAAGATTTTGTGAGGACGAAAAAATGTTGGTTTCGGAGAATCATGCCGCGTTGATGGACAGCAATCTGCGGCGCATTTATTCGGAAGACTATTACCGCAAGAATAAGTGGATGGTGCCGATCGTGGGTAAGCTCACAAAGCCAAAATCCTATGACCGCTTCTTCGTTCAGTCGGATGCCTGCCTGACCCATAACGCGTTTGAAAGCCTACATCAGATCAAATCGCCGACCCTTGTTATTGGCGGTGAAAAAGACGAAGAAGCAAAGGATTTCAATCATGTGGGACTTAGTTTTCTAAGTCGGTAAATAGAAAAGTAACAGGTCCGGGAGTTTGTTCCTGGACCTGTATCTTATGTTAGGCACTCTATTAATCTGGCTGCAAAGCTATGATGTCCTGCCTCGGTAAAATGTACACCGTCGAAGGTGAGCTCGATGTTCCAGTGGCGGGTATCGACAAATGGAATGTTCAGTGTCTCTGCCAGTAGTCTGTACTCTTCTCCAAGGAGAATGGATTCCGTAACTAACTCATCCATAGGAACCCAGGTACCACGCTTCATGGGCGGCGGTACTACCAGTAAGAACTGTTTGGTGTGAGGGAATAGTGAAGTTAAAAAGGTTTCCATCCGGGCGGTGACTTCCTTTGCGGTTGCACCCTGCAGTAGATCGTTGGTGCCAAGCATCAGCAGGAAAATATCCACAGGTGCGTGTTCGGTGAGCAGATGAAGTACATAAGGGTTGCGAAAAATCTCTCTACCGTTGGCTCCGGCATTGATTACCTCATAGCCTGTCTGCTTTGACAGTAGATCAGTCCACCGATCCTCAGTTCCATAACGGTCACCAAAGTAGCCTCTTGGGTCGTATCCATAAGTGTTGGAGTCTCCAAAGCAAACAATCCGCAACACAATCACCTCCGTATACCCTTATATTGTCGTCGGATTTTTTCGTTGATTCGTGCATCCATAACGGGAATCTTTAGTAGATCTGATTCCAAAATGTCAAGGGTTGCAATATCTTCTTTCTCGCCGTATTGAGGGAAATGTACTAGATAGCGACCGTCAATTTTTCTTTCATCACAGATCCAACCATGCATTCCTTTATAAATACCCACATCAGAATATCGCTTCTTATCAACAATTACTTCCACACAATCTAATTCTTTCATCTTAGGAACCTCCATGGGGCGTGTTAAGTTTAATTTCTCCATGAGGGCGTGCTGCCCATCCAGTAATAAAGGAAACAACACCACGGCCGTCTTTCCTGGGTATTTCGACGCGGATGTTAGCCTCTGCCCAAATAAATTTAGTTTTCCTAGTGTATAGTTGCCGGAAAGATAATGGGCACGACCTTGCCGTTCAATTTCCTCTTGCAACCAGTGTGCATCCTCTACGCTGTATCCCCAGCTTTCAAACAGCTTGTCTTTTCCATGCAGATGAATGCCCCATGTGTTGAATAGATATGGATCATACTTGCTGTAATCGCTGGTTGCTTTTGCGTACATTTTTACCTGTGATGTGGGAATTGCTACTGTAGTACAATGACATTTATCATGAAGGGGTGCGATTGGTTCATTCCCAAAGACAAACCAACACTCATGCAAAGCCAAGCATGGACCGCAATGAATGATCCCTTTCATTTCATGCTGCCATTCAATCCATTTCTGTTGTGATATACGAACAGATTCACTAACTGCGTCTAAAAATCTCGATTCATTTGAAATTCTCCTCTCGTTATAGAACTTATGTTCTATAATAAATTATACCAAAAAGAAGAGTTTTGTCAAGTGTCTGCCAATGAGACTGGATTGGTTGGAAAATAGGAATACTGCCGTTTTTTAATAAAAGTAATTCCGTCTTTTGACAAAAAGTTCGAAAGATGAAACCACTTCACATGGTCAAAGTGGCGAGACTCGTTTGCATTTTGCTTCCCGAAAGGGAAGCAAAATTAAGGTGTTGCCGCCGTCGAGCCGTCGGCAAGCGACTGTCCACCGGACAGTTGTATTTTATTTTCGAGTCTCAGCCAATCAATGCAAAATCCCCTAACCGCAGAAGC
>JAZNJZ010000026.1:0-5288 GCA_045578325.1 Eubacterium sp. | reverse complement strand
ATACCGGGCGTTGCAAGGAACTTTTATACCCCGGTGTGGATGTGATACTGGAGACCTCGGAGAATCCAAACCGTAAGACAAAGTATGACTTGATCTGTGTCTATAAGAAGAATCTTGGATGGGTAAATATTGATAGTCAAGCTCCTAACAAAGTAGTGAAGGAGTGGTTGGCGGGGCAGGACTATGATCTGGTCCACCCAGAGTATACCATTGGAGAATCCCGCATTGACTTTTATATGGAAAAGAATGGTGAAAAATATCTGATGGAAGTGAAGGGGTGTACGTTGGAAATCGATGGGATTGGATATTTTCCCGATGCTCCTACAGAGCGTGGCGTGAAACATCTGCGGGAATTACAGAAGGCAGCTGGGGAAGGATATCATTGCTTCGCAGCATTTGTTATTCAGATGGAGGGGGTGCAGGAAGTGCGCCCGAATGTGGAAATGCATAAGGAATTTGGTGATGCCCTAGAGGCGGCGAAGCAGGCGGGAGTGGAAGTTCTGTGTCTGATGTGTAAAGTGACGGTGGATACGTTGGAGATCGTGGGATAAAATAGGATTCTTTGTTTTGTAATATTTGTATAACATCGTCGCAATCAGAGTTGTTATTGCTTCGGTGGCTGGGAGAGTAATCCAGATACCAGTCAATCCAAACCAATGTGCCATGCCAAATGCAATAGGAATCATTAAGAGCAGTCCCCGAAGAAGCGACACGATTTGTGCCGGAACTGCTTTTTCTAGGGCAGAATAATAGGTGGTTAATATAATGTTAATTGATGTAAAAATGGCAGAGGTAAAATACAACTTCATTCCACGGATAGCCAACTCCTGAAGCGTGGTATTTTTCTCGCTATTGAAGAGCCCTGTGACGGTCTCTGCACCCACAAAGAGTAGGGTGTAGATAAAGACAGACAGAGCCACAGAAGTAACGATGCCATAGCGTAATAATTTTGATATTTCTTTCGTATTTCTGCTTCCGTAGGCACGGCTTAATAGTGGTTGCATTCCTTGCGCAATTCCAGTGAAAATAGATACGAGAACAAGGGCAAGATTAGCAATGATTCCATAAGCGGCAACGCCGATATTTCCAGCTGTTTTGAGAAGTAATAGGTTGAAAATAATCATCACAATTCCAGAAGATAATTCGGTAATTAGGGATGGAATTCCTAACAAAATAAGAGTAATAATTTTATGGAATTTGGGTTGGATTCGTTGCAGGGAAAATGTATTGTTTCGTTTAATGAGATGAGTTGACAATACCCCCATACTAATAATTGGTGCCAATCCCGTAGCAAATACTGCGCCCAAGATTCCCATATTAAGAGGGAAAAGAAAAACATAATCCAATACAATGTTGGACAAACTTCCACTGACCATTGCTAACATGGCAAGACGTGGGCTCTTGTCATTTCTCACATAGCAGATAAATATATCGTTTAGTATAAAAGCAGGGGAGAACAGTAAAATCATTCTTAAATATGTTTTTGTCATGGAAAATACGGTGTCGTTTGCGCCTAAAATTGTTGTGATAAAATCCGATAGTAGGATGCCGGAAAGTACGTAAATAAGGGATAATAGGACGGCGATATACAACGTATTTGTAAAATATGAATTGGCATCTTTTTGCTTTGCGCCAGCTTGGCAGATGGAGAATTTGGTGGCGCCTCCCATGCCAAGCATCAGGCCACTTCCGTGAACGAAACTGTACACGGGAAGGGCGAGATTAAGTGCAGTAAGTCCATTGGCGCCAAGGCGGTTAGCGATAAAAAATGTATCCGCCAGGATATAGCAAGAGAGCCCAAGCATGCCAAGGACATTAAGGAAAGCGTATTTGGCGAATTGTTTAAAGGTATGATTTTGGGACATGGCAAATTTTCCTTTCTAGTGTATTCAAATAAAAAGGACGCTGAAATCGTATCTTCAAAGGCCTAACGATACGATACCAACGTCTGAACTTACCCGGCGGCAAGTGAATTTCGATATATATTTGCAAAAAAAGTATACCATAAGAAAAGGAGAAGAGCAAGAAAAATTATGTTGACGGAGTGGGCTGAGTTGGATAAGATGGAAGGAGAAGAAAGGGGGATATGGTATGCGAGTAGAGAAATTAACAAAAAATATCATTGATCAGATTAAAGAGGGACAGCTGAAATTAGGTTATGTGGAGGAGACGGTGCGATTGTATTATCCTCTTGAGTCGATGAATGCTATATTGGAAACAGAGTTTGCCAATGCCAGGGATTTGGTGAAAAGTTTGAATCCGATTCTCTTGCGTCAAGGCGAGATTCCGGGAGGTGTCTGGCTTGGATTTCAAGGGGAGCGAATCGATGTCAGTGTGTCGCCAAAGGGTGTGGAATATATCTATAAAAAAGTGCCAACATCGGGATTTTTGGTGGATGTCATAGAATTGTTTCAGAACAATCACCATTGTACATTAGAAGAAATACGTCAGGTGTTTGAGCGGTATAGTAGTGAGTATGTGTGTGAAAAAATGCCAGACGATACGGATTTTGATTATGTGTTGTATTTTGCAGATGAGGAAATCGATGAGTATTATTATTGCATCAAGATGGAGATGGGACACACGATATATCATCGGTTTACTAAGGGGGATTATGAAGCTTTGGTGGAGTAAAATGTCGTTGCAAGTAAATCACTTCCCCATATATTTTGCTGGATAGAACGCACTCTCGTTCGAACTCAACGTAACGGTACTAAATTCGTAGCTGTGCTACTCATTAAGTGCCGACGTTTCGTACGGTTCTACCTTGCAAAATATATGGGGAAGTGAATTAGTTTACAGCCACATTTTACCCCACCAAATTGTCTCACAGTGTACCACCCTAATGTTGGAAAGTCGGTGGTTGGTGTCGTGGCATAATGATATGTATTAGGGCTATCCTTGCCTCATTCTCTTAAGTAATTAACTTGTTTTAGACGATAACATAAATAGCCAATATTTCAACGGACGTGTTTCTCTGTGAAATATTGGCTATTTTGTTATTTGAAAATCAGTTAATTATTTATCATGAATCTCACTATGCAATTCCTGCAAGGATTTCACTTCGCTGCTTTCATGAGTTTTTACATAATGAATACCGTCTGCGGTTGCTTTTGCAGCAGCGATGGTTGTCATGTATGCAACTTTTCCTTTGATTGCAGCTTTACGGAGATAACTGTCATCGTTGATACCATCTTTGTCACGTGGTGTGTTGATGATCAACTGGATGTCTCCATTTGTAATCATATCCAAGATGTTTGGACGACCTTCTTTTAACTTCTTAACCTTCTCAGCAGGTGTGCCGGATGCATTGATCTGGTCACAAGTTCTGCCAGTAGCGATGATCTTGAATCCGTCTTCGTAAAGGCTCTTAGCTACTTCGATAGCACCTGGCTTGTCTGCGTCATTAACGGAGATCAATACCGTTCCTTCCAATGGAAGTTTGGAAGATACACCTTCCTGTGCTTTGTAGAATGCCTCACCGTAGGAAGCGGAGAGACCAAGAACTTCACCAGTGGAACGCATTTCAGGTCCGAGAACTGGATCAACTTCCTGGAACATGTTGAATGGGAAAGCAGCCTCTTTTACACCATAGTTTGGAATTACCTGCTCTTTCAATTCTGCTACAGGAGATGGACGACCAGTCAACTCAGAAGTGATGATGTCCGTTGCCAATGGTACCATGCGGATGTTACAAACCTTAGATACCAAAGGTACTGTACGGGATGCACGAGGATTTGCCTCAAGCACGTATACTTTGCCATTTTCGATGGCATACTGCATGTTCATGAGACCCTTAACGTGCATTTCCTCTGCAATTTTTCTTGTATATTCTTTGATTGTTTTAACATTGTCTTCTGTAATGTGTACGGAAGGAATGATACATGCGGAGTCACCGGAGTGAACACCAGCAAGCTCAATGTGCTCCATAACCGCTGGAACGAATGCATTGGTTCCGTCGCTGATAGCGTCTGCCTCACACTCAAGAGCGTTGTTAAGGAAACGGTCGATCAGGATTGGACGGTCTGGTGTAACACCAACAGCAGCTTCCATATACTGAGTCATGCTTTCGTTATCGTACACAACTTCCATACCACGTCCACCAAGTACATAGGAAGGACGAACCATTACTGGATAGCCAATCTTTTCAGCGATGCTGATGGCTTCCTCAACCGTTGTTGCCATTCCGGACTCTGGCATAGGAATTTCCAATTTATCCATCATTTCACGGAACAAGTCACGGTCCTCTGCCAAATCGATGACAGATGGAGAAGTTCCGAGAATCTTAACACCATTTTTCTCGAGCTCTGCTGCCAAGTTAAGTGGAGTCTGTCCACCGAACTGTGCGATAACACCGAGAGGTTTCTCTTTCTTGTAGATAGAGAGAACGTCTTCCAATGTCAATGGCTCGAAGTACAATTTATCAGAAGTATCGTAGTCGGTAGATACTGTCTCTGGGTTACAGTTTACGATGATTGTCTCGAAGCCAAGCTTCTTCAAAGCAAGTGCTGCATGTACACAACAATAATCGAACTCGATACCCTGACCGATACGGTTTGGACCACCACCGAGGATCATGATTTTCTTGGATTCCTCATTGATTGGGTTCTTATCTTCTGCATTGTAAGTGGAGTAGTAATAAGCGCTATCCTCTGTACCACTTACGTGAACGCCTTCCCAAGCTTCCTCTACACCAAGCTCAATGCGGTGGTTGCGGATATCCTCTTCGGAAATCTCGAGAATCTGGCTCAAATATTTATCGGAGAAACCATTTTTCTTCGCTGCAATAAGAGCGTCGTCAGATGGCATGCTTCCTTTGGACTGGATGAGGGCTTCTTCTTCCTCTACCAATTCTTTCATCTGCTCGATGAAGTAAGCTTTTACTTTTGTGATTTCATGAATCTCATCGATGGTTGCACCTTTGCGGAGTGCCTCATACATAATGAAGTGACGCTCGCTGGAAGGAGTGATGAGAAGCTTCAAAAGCTCTTCTTTTGTCATGGAATCAAAGTTCTTTGCGTGTCCAAGACCATAGCGTCCGGTCTCAAGGCTTCGGATTGCCTTCTGGAATGCTTCTTTGTAGGTCTTACCGATACTCATAACTTCACCTACGGCACGCATCTGTGTACCAAGCTTGTCCTCTACACCTTTGAACTTTTCAAATGCCCAACGTGCAAATTTGATTACAACGTAATCTGCATCTGGAACGTATTTGTCTAATGTTCCATATTTTCCACATGGGATATCTTTAAGTGTTAACCCTGCTGAAGTCGGATCGTAGCCATGTC
>JAZNJZ010000025.1:0-14532 GCA_045578325.1 Eubacterium sp. | reverse complement strand
GAAATAGCACTTAATTGTGATGGAAATATACGGAAAAGTATGATATAATGCAGAAAGAAATAGATCTTAAAATTTTCAAGAGCTAGTCTGCTCATATTTTTCCGAAGAACACTTTACGCTATCAGTCCAAGAGTTTTATATTGTCAATTGAATTTAATAATGCTATAATGGTAACAAGGTATTGTTTGTGAAAAGTATGGGAGAGTGATATTTATGAGTATACGGATTATGATTGTAGATGATGCCATGTTCATGAGAGAACAGTTAAAGCAAGCATTTACAAAATTAGGCGCAGAAATCGTAGCAGAAGCCAGCAACGGATATGAGTGCTTAGAAAAATATGAACTTTACAAACCGGATTTGGTCACGATGGATATTACCATGGAAAAGATGGATGGCATATCCGCTTTGAAGTCATTGAAGGAAAAACATCCGAACGCGCGGGTTGTCATGGTATCTGCCATGGCTCAACAAGATAAATTTGTACAATCCATCCAAGCCGGTGCCTTTGATTTTATCGCAAAGCCATTTACGCTAGATCGAATCAAAGTAATCATCGACAAATTAAATGCGGAATTAAATGTATGAGCATAACAAAGGAGCAGCTGAGACATAACCTCAGTTGCTCCTTTTTCATTGCTCTATTTCGGATACTATTCCATACTTTATTTGTGTATTTGAATTGCAATTCCAACAAAGCAAGTATATGGTTGTATCGTCGTCTCAAAATACTGCCGATCGGTGATGGCAAACTCTGCATTGGTATCAAACCACTCGCTCCATGCCTCTTGAAAACAATCCATTTCCCATGTTTCCACCGACTCGATTCGATCATCTTCACCGATAATATCTTTCCAGCAATCACAAGTTTTAAACATATAGGATTCATCCGTTGCCCACTCTGCCAACAGTTCCTCTGCACGACCTTCGTATTCCTTTTTTAGTCCCGGTATCACAATCAATACTTTCCCGCCATCTTTTATAAACGGAAGAATTTTTTCATCAAAAAATCCCTTTGTCCCAGCAAAATAGTGATAAGAATCAATGCTTATTAACACCTGAAACATTTTCTTCTCAAATTGGAGATTATTCGCATCCTCGTGGACGGGAGTTACCTGTTTACTGACACCCCATTCCTTGAAACGTTCGGCATTCTCTTCTGCACTTACCCAAAGGTCATTTGCATAAACTTTTGCTCCTGTTTCTTTTGCAATGACAAAACTTGTGAGACCTGTTCCACATCCCAAATCAAGAATAATATCTTCATTGGCCACCTCCAATGGATAGCGTTCCAACAGTTCTTTCAAGAGTCGTATGCTATTGGGTCCCATTAAATTTTCTTCCGTAAAATATTCTTTGTATGTACCGATATTCATGTCAATCACCTCACATTTTTTGTATTTACTACCACTATAATACACTTCCTTACAACAGAGAGATAGCAACTGTTTTTTTAGAATCAAAAAGTAGAAAAGGCGCATTGGTAAGTATCCCATGCGCCTCTCGTATCACCTTTGTTTTTGTTGCTTAATAATCTTATAAATTCCTTGCGTAGATATATGATATTCCGAAGACAAATAGACGACGGACACTCCTTTGCAATACTTCTGAACAATTTCATCATTTCGTTCTTGTAGTAACTTGCGCGTAGGTGTCTTCTCTCCCCACTTTTTATGTTCGCCTTCCTTTCGTGGAATATATATATTCTCACCGTCGATATATTGCTGAATCTGTCGAATCAACTCCTCAGGTAATATATCTTTTCCATTTTTATAGCCCAATTTATTTATGCCTCCTAAATACAATTAATTTTGCATTGGAATGCATAGGCTATCTAGATGCGACAGCCTATGCTGCACAAACATCCTCACTATATTTTTTAAACACAAAAAATCCTCCTTTTGATTTTTATTCTAGCACCTTCTCATGCGAAAATCAAGATATTAATACCCAATCTCACGCAACACTTCATCCATAACCGCCGCGTTTCGAAGGGAAAACTCCGCGGTTACTTTTGGCTTCTCTTCTCCTAAGATACAACGATTCATCTGTTCCAATTCCAGGGCATAATTGTTTCTTGCCTCCACTTTTCTCTCCATCATTTCTCCGTTCGAAATCAATGTATAGCAAAGCTCTCCTTCTTGATTGTATTCAACCGCGGACTTGATGCATCCTTTGGAACCATGAATGTACAAACGATCCATTCTTGCATTTGACTTTGTACCTAATATCATTCCCACATCAAAGGACGCCCGTACTCCATTCTCAAATTTCATTATTCCGGCCGTCATCAAATCAAGTCCATCCTCATTGAGCTCAGCCATGGCACTTACTTTCGACACCTTTGCATCCACAAGGGACAAGATCATGGTTGTACAATAACATCCTAGATCGTACATGGCGCCACCGCCCAGTTCCTTATCCAATCGGATGTCTTCTTCATAGCCTTGGCTTACAAATGCAGTTTCGATGTAATCCACTTCACCAATTCGTCCGCTCTTTATATCCTCCTGCAACGCTTGTATATAAGGACTCTGAAGATACGCATACGCCTCCGCAAGAATAACCCCTTTTTCCTCTGCTGCCTGATACATTTCTTCGGCTTCCTTGGCATTTAACGCCAATGGCTTTTCGCATAAAACATGCTTTCCTGCTTCAATCGCCCGCATCACCCACTGATAGTGCAGCGCATTTGGCAAAGGAATGTAAACCGCCTGAACGTCCTGATCTTGGAGCAACGCATCATAGCCTGTGTAGGCCTTCGTAAACCCGTACTCCTCCTGGAAGCGTTTTGCTTTTGTCTCGTCTCGTCCGGCAATGGCATATAACTCACAACCCTCTGCCTGACTCATAGCTGGGATGGTGCACCCCTGTGCAATTCCTGCCGTACCTAAAATTCCCCATTTAATACTCATATTACCACTCTCCTATCTATTTATTCATGGTCTCCCATATCGTCTGTCCATACAAACGAATGGAAAAATCATTGGGATGATTCACCGCATTTCCACTAATTTCATAATACTCTTTCCCTCGGTTCCCCAGTTCTTTAAACATACTGTGTACGGGAGCGGTTATGACACCCGGAAGCTCTTTTGCAAATGCTTCCAACGCCGCCTCATACGTCTGCATGTTTTCATGCTGATATACAGACATTTCAGGATTTGCCACCATGGCAGGGTACAACACAAATTCGCAAGCCGGGTTGCGTTTGCAAATCTCATCCCGAATGCCTTTGATTGCATTTATGAAAATCTCCGGTTCATCCCACATGCAATTCATTCCAAAACCGATAAACACCAAATCCGGTGTTGCCACTCGGTCAAAAAGCTCATTTACATGTTCCAGCCCCCACTGCGCCGTGGAGCCACCTGCCGACAAATTATCCTTGGTAATGGCTGCTGCCGGATATTTTCCTCGCAACTGCTCCGTAACCAACTCTGCCCATACTGGCATATGCGGATATCGTTGAAATTCAATCTTGGTTGGTGCCAATGTATACATATCCACCGCCAGCTCGTCAGCACCACTTGCTTCCCACCCCGCGGTGATACTGTCGCCATAAAAGACAACATGCAATGGTTCACCATTTTCCAACTTTTTGTATGTATTCACAAGTTTCCCGCCTTGCTTTTCTGGCATGGAACCAGTCCACACGCTGGTTTCCCCATTGGCTTCATAAGACACCAACACTTGATACTGATGAATCTCCGGAAATATATTTACAAATTCTTTTTTCTCTGGCAAACACAGCCACTCCGCATCCGACTGACCCTCATATTTGCTAATATAATCTTCCCTCTTTAACACAGGAATTCGGCTGCCAACAGGGAGGCAAATCCCCTCTTCCGTTACCTCATAATCTCGATGCTCCTCATATACAACAGTAGCATCATAATTAACAATACTTGTGATTTTTTCTGGTGCATATAACAACTTTCCACCCTGCACCGCCCCTTGTGCATCTTCAAAAAAGCACACCGGCTCTTCCCAGATCGATTCCCTTTTCCATATCGGCGCCATCCATTTGGACAATTTTTCTTCTGGTATATTCTGCATTGTTCCGTCCCTCACTTTACTTGCAAATTATAAATATTGTAGCATGTTTGAAGAATTATCACAAGATAAAACAAGCGGCACGCCCCTTAGGAAACATGCCGCTTTAGAAATCCATTTATTCTCTATTAATTCTGTCTCAATGCCTCGATCGGGCTCATTTTCGCCGCTTTTCTGGCTGGATAAATTCCAAAGAACAATCCCACTCCAGAAGAAAATGCAGAGGCAAGTAAAATCGTGCCAACACTTAAAGCTGGGGTAAATTTCATTGCCGGAACTGCCACACCGATAATCTTCGCAATCACCCAGGCGCCACCGACACCGGAAAGAATACCAATGATACCACCAATCAATGTGATAAACGCGGATTCTGCCAAGAACTGTACCGTAATGGAACCGGTCTTCGCTCCCAATGCCTTACGAATACCGATTTCTCTCGTTCGTTCTGTCACCGAAACAAGCATAATATTCATAACACCAATACCACCAACCAAAAGGGATACGGATGCCACAAATGCCACAAACGCAGTAATCAGATTGATAACATTGTTCACCGTCTTCATAATATCGTCAAAGCTTTGATATACATAGACATCCTCGCCCTTACAATAATGACTGGTTCCCAAATAATCCACTACTTCCTCACACAGCGCTTTCGCGTCTGCATCGTCTTCTTTAAGGACATAGAAGTCCGTAATATCCTTTTTCAGATCCATGCCCAGCGTCTTTGTAATGGCCTGTGGCGGAATGATCACTTGCACCGACTGGGTTGCTGACATAGCAGCCACCAGTGTACCTTCGTCCTCAGATTTTGTAACACCAAGTACCGTAACTGGTATATCATGTTTATTTTGAATGGCAACATCAAACTCCATTCCCACTACATTGGTGGAACCAAACATTTTAACGGCATCTTCTTCACTAATAACACAGTAGGTTTTTCCATCTTGCGCTTCTTGTTCGGTATACTCTCTTCCACTTACAAAATCGTATTCCATAAAAGTAAAACCATCTGCATCAAAGGCTACCAAATTGACATCAAACTCATCTTTGCTGGTAGCTGTTTTTCCTGTAAAAAATGTCTGAGTAGCTACTGCTTTTACCCCTTCCATTCCACGGATATGTTCCAGCTGATCCTCCGTAATATAATACTTTTCCTCATTTTGCAAGGTATAGAAATTTAACTGTCCTTTTCCCAAACTACCAAGTTCACTACTGATCATCTCCGTAGCTCCGTTTCCAACGGAAATAATCAATATGACAGAGGAAATACCGATGATGATTCCCAGCATTGTCAGCAAGGTTCGCACTTTATTGGCCCATATATTTTTCATGGCCATTTTCACATATTCACCGAATCGTCTCATGACTGTCTCCTTTCTGTCTCATCTCTCACTTCTGTCTTGCAACATTTGCTACTGGATGGACATTCCCTTCGCAGCCATAGGAGGCACATACTCATCACCCGGTTTCATGTTTTTTTCTACCTCAGTGATTACTTTGTCACCCTCTTGGATTCCTTCCAATACTTCATAGTATTCTCCAGAGCACAAACCAAGTTTCACATCTTTTCGCTCGATGATATTTTTCTCATTTACCGTATACACATAATCACCATCCACATCGGTACAAAGGGCAGAATATGGAATTGCCAATACTCCCTTGGATTCTCCGATGAAAATGTATGCTTTGGCAGAGACACCCACGAAAATGTTTTCATCCGGATTATCCAGCACAATTCTTCCCTTAATGCTACCACTGGCTGCTGCCTCATTACCGAGAGCATTGCCATCCATTGTAGCCACACGACTAATATACTGCACACTTCCCGAATACTCATTACTTCCAATAACAACACGAGCCTTCTGTCCCTCTGTTACGGCAGCCAAATCGTCTTTAGAAATCGAAAACTCTACGCCGATTTTCTGTGCATTGATCAAGGTCAACAATGTCTGTGTTTCATTGGCATATGCCCCTTTGAAAATCTCAATGGATTCTACAATACCATCTGTTTTTGCCACAATGCCCGCCTCTGCCGCACTTACGTCTTTCTTCGCTGCATCCACATTCATGGCTGACATTTCATTGGCACTACGAATCTGAGCAGCGGCACTATCCGAAACCTTAATGTCTTTATTGGCTTCCACAATCGCTTCCTGCTTTGCAATTGCTTCCTCTTTTTTCATAAGCTTTTTGTTCTTAGCTTCCAACTCTTCCGTCGCCTTTTGGTACGCTTTACTCTCACTTTCCTTCAAACCAACCATGGCACTTGCAGATGTAGTCGCTGTTCCCTGCTGTATTTTCAGCTTATATGTCTCTACTGTCTTTGTCAAAGAACGGATGTCTTTCTCAATTGATTTTGACTCCTTCTTCAACTTCTTAATCTCTTTCTTTGCTGCGGTTACCTTGCGAGCTGCTTCTCTTGCTTTTTCATAGGTCTCATCCCCCGCAGCACGCTCTGTCTTTGCCTGCAACTTAACCTTCGCAAGATTGTCTCCCAACTCATCTGCGTCATAGGTCAAAAGAAGATCCCCCTTGGCCACACGCTGCCCCGGCTCCACGCAGATGTTTTCCACCTTCGCTGTTACTGGTGAAGTATAGGCATCCTTGTCAAGACCAATCACTGTAGCAGAGGTGGTGATTTCCTGCTTTACATCCACTTTTGCCACTTTATGAAGGGTGTCATTGGCTCCTCCCATTCCCATGGCTTCCTGCATTCCTGCACTGACATTTCCCATGACCTTGGATAATGTAATGCCGCCAACAATCTGCACGATTACTACCACCACAATAATAATGATAAGTTTTTTATTGGATGCTCGTTTTTTGCGTTTATTATCTGTCATTTTTATTCTCCTTCTTTTTCGCTTACTTCTACTTTTTTCACTTTACTATCTGATTCAATCTGGCCATCCAGAATACGCACCACTCGCCTAGCATTTTCTGCAATGCCATCATCATGGGTAATCAATACAATGGTATGACCCTGTTCATTCAGTTCATTCAAAATTGCCATGATGTCCTTCGTAGACTTGGAATCCAAGTTACCCGTAGGCTCATCCGCCAAGATCAACGGTGGTGCTGCCGCAATGGCGCGGGCAATGGCCACACGCTGTTGCTGTCCACCAGACATTTCCGAAGGTTTGTGCTTCATACGATTTTGCAAACCGACTTTTTCCAATGCTTCTTTCGCCAGCTTCTTGCGTTTGCTACGCTCTACATTACGGTAGATAAGCGGAAGCTCTACATTTTCTAGCGCGTTCAGATTTGGGATCAGATTAAATCCCTGAAAGATAAATCCGATATCCTGATTTCGAACCTCTGACAATTCATTATCCGTCATTCTTGAAACATCTCTTCCATTCAGTATGTAGGTTCCTTTTGTTGGCACATCCAAACATCCAAGCATGTTCATCAACGTAGACTTACCGGAACCGGAATGACCGACAATGGCTACAAACTCGCCCTCTTCGATGTCTATGCTGACACCGTCCAAGGCATGCACTTCATTTTCACCAGGATTATATATTTTATACATATCCTGGACACTGATTAATTGATTCACCGATATCCTCCCATTCTTCTATTACTCGTGATCGTCCCTTTTTCGTATCACTGTACTAACACAATAATACACTACTCTTTTTCGATATGCAAGTGTTTTATTCATTTTTTGCTGTATTTTTTGTTTTTCGTGATATGCGTAACATACGAAATGCACCTATTTTAACACGAACACCACCGCTTCGCACAAAAGGAAAACAAGCAGGAATTCGGCGGTTCCTGCTTGTTGCGATTGCTTTATTTACTCTCCTACGGTCTACATACTTTACAAGGCTCGTACCCTTGCCCAGTTAAAGCCTTTTTACTTTTTGCTGTTCTGTAATTTGCCGACGTAATCTGTTTTACATACCGACATCCTTTCACATGGAACTTATTCGAATTGGCGCTGTATACATAGCTCCCTGCTTGCGTATTTGATTTTTTCGTCGTGGAACTTCCGGATGACTTTTTGCTAGTGGATGCCGCTACTTTTCCCTTTCCGGAACTTGTACCCGTCTTATAATTAATCGTAATTCCTGGCTGATTGTTGTAACAATACACATTGAACTCAATGCCCTCGCCACCGTCTTCAATGGACTTCGCCTCCATTAATACGCCACGAGCAACCAACTCATTGCCCTTAAATATCGGTGTCACACGATACAAAACATGGTTTCCGGTTTCCTCGATATAGTCCGCCACCATATTTTCAAAAGGCAACATCCCATCCACATTCATGTACCTCGTTCCCGTTATGAGATTGCATCGATTGGCATTTTCTGCCGACAACTGATACCCGATCAAATGACTACGATTGTAAAGATATCCACCGGAAATCCCCTTGTAACGATATGTCCGATATCCGGTTGGTTTAATGGCGCTAATGGATCCCCGCGCACCGGTTGACATGTTTTTTTCATCCAAACAAGCCGCTGTCACACCACATCTTCCAAGACGATCCAACGCCGAATATTTTTCAAAATTCTTTGTGGTCATCATGCCTTTTTTAAAATATGGTTTATTGCCATTCACCACCACATACGGCCTGCTCTTTTTAAATTTGGGCACTGAGCTTAACTTGAATTTTGTTTTCTGATTCACAACAGTGGATGCAATATTTTTCGCTTCTACTGTGGGGCTTATATGGGCACTGTTGCTAGTCGCCACGAATAACGAAAGTGCTACAACAAAGGAAACCCCCATTCTCTTAATTCGATTCATAGCTTCAATACCTCCTCTGTAATTTTCTTATGTGAACTTCCCGCAAAATCTTGCTTTGATATTTGCTTCCATCTCTTTAAATCAATGTCCACCTTCTGGTCCGAAGGATATTCTCGGTTCCAATGATACACAATAATCTGCTCTATTTTTTTCAGATAAGGTTTCAGCGCACAATTCTCTACAAAACAATACTCGCCGTCTCCCACCTTCTCCAAAAAATCCTCTGCTACGCAAATATTTTCCGTAACTTCCTCGAACTGCTGATAAGAATATTGATTCATCCAAAGCTTCTTTCCTTCGCACATTTTTAAAAGATGTTCGCGGAGGAGTTTGTCTTTTGACTGCCTGCGGTGGTTGAATAACATTCCTTGTTTTTTGTCTAAACATATGATTACAATCATGCTTTGCACTTCCTTTGGAATTCCCCAATTATTTAAAAGGGCAGAAAGAAAATAATGTAATTTATTACCAATATTATTATATCATTTTACTGAGAAAGATGCAATTATATGGCATCGATCGTCCCCAACAATTGTTGACAACGGAAAGGATATGGACATATAATAGGGTATTGACATTTTTTCTGGAGGTTTCTTATGGTTTTATATTTTTCTGCAACAGGAAATACGGAATATATCGCCCAAGAGGTTGCAAAACGACTCAACGATGAATGTATTAATTTGCTGGACCGAGTAAAAAATAATATTCATGACGTCCTTCATTCCGACAGGCCTTTTATCATCTGCGCACCGGTTTATGTATGTGAAATGCCCCGTTTCATGAGCAAGTATTTGAAAAATCAGACATTTACTGGAAGTAAAGACGTTTATTTTATCTTTACCAGTGGTGGTTATTGTGGCATTTCTGGACAGTTGGCCAAATCCATCTTTCGTAAGAAGAAAATGAATTATCGTGGACATGCAGAGTTCAAAATGCCAAGAAATTATGTAGCAAATGATTCTTACCCAATGTTAAGCAAAGAAGAGGTTGAGGAACGAATTTTACAATCCTACGACCAAATCAGCACGGTTGTTGCAGACATTCAGTCCGGCAACAACCTGACTGCCCGACATATTTTCTTATTTGAATCCATTATTACCATTCCGTTTAATCCGGTTTGGTGCAAATTAAAACTACGTGCAAAAGACTTTTTTGCTACAGACAAGTGCGTCGGTTGTGGTAAATGTGTCAAACTGTGCCCCTTAAACAACATAACGTTGGAGAACAAAAAGCCAGTCTGGCAGGATAACTGCACTCACTGCATGGCCTGCATTGGTAACTGTCCAACTCGAGCAATCGAATATGGTTCCATCACCCAGAAAAAAGAACCTTACAATTTTGGTAAATATCGCTATGTCGTAGATTCGTTATCCGAACAGGAAGAAAACTAGACACTCTTTCTGTACCACTGCTTTTATACTATAAAGAACAAAAAACACCCTCCAATGTTCATTGGAGGGTGTCGTAAATCTCTTACTTCATCCGCAATTTTTTCACTTTGGAATAGGCACCATATACTTTTTTCTTCTCAATCACTTTGTAGGCACGAACCTTAAAATAGTAAACCTTTCCTTTTTTCAGTTTCTTTTTCGTGTAGCTTACTATTTTATTTTTCTTGATTGTTTTAATCCGTTTAAAGGCTCCTTTTTTTCCTATCTTCATCATGATCTGATAACCACTGGCCTTTTTCTCGCGTTTCCAACGGATTTTCACACTTGAAGAATTCTTTTTCTTTACCTGAACTCCCTTTACCTTCTTCAACTTGAATTCGGTATTATCACCTTTCGTCTCTGGGTTCTGGGAATCGGTCTGCTCCCCATCCACGGAGTCCTGTGTACCTGCACTTGGTTTATCCGTACCTGCCCCATCTTCCACTGCATTTTCAGACCACTTGGCATACACTCTCACATTATCGGTTTCCGTTCCGTCTAGTCCTGTGATTTTCTCCACGAATTTAGAATCCAAGTACCAACCTTCAAAGGTATAGCCCGCTCTCTGTGGGGCTACAAAATCAAACCGGTCACCCGATGAAAAGGTAAGCGGATTCGTGTTTTTTGCCGGACTTTCTTCGGTATCATTAAGCGTATATACCACACGATGTCGGATTACTCCATCGTTATAATACTTGGCATTATTATTAAGCACATCGTTGCCTTTGCTTAATGCAATCTTCTCCCAATCCTCACCCTCATAATAAACTTCTTTCAACTGCATACCACGAAATACAGCTGTGCCCATCTGTTCAATATTGGCTGGCAATGTCACGCGATCCACACATACACATCCGTCAAATGCGTACTGCCCGATAGAAACGAGAGAATCTGGCAATGTTATTTTTTCAACTGCATTACACTTCGCGAACACGGCATTTCCAATTTTCGTAATCCCTTCCCCTACTACAATTTCTTTCACACAATTTCGATAATCAAGCTCGCCCGGTACATACCACCCTGGAAATGCCTGAGAATGGTAGTTGTAAGTATCTCCGGTACCGGACAAAGTAAGAACACCATCATAGGTAAGCGTATAGGTTATATTTCTGCCGCAGCTTCCTTCTATCAAAATGTCCTTTCCTTTTCCCGTCAGCTCATCCAACACCGACTTGTCCAAATATACGTCATTTTCTTCTTCAAAGTTCACAAAACGAATCCGCTTTGCACAACCTTGGAACGACTGTGAAAAGCATACCACGTATTGGACGGACTCTGGAATAATGACTTCCACATCAATTGGCATCTGTTCAAATGGCGTCTGCCATGCATTTTCTTTTGTCTTATCAAAGGCTGCGACCTCGTATGTATAGCAACCCTTGTCTGTATAAACCAACAATTGTTTATCTCGGGCGGAATCATTGGTGACGATCAGATGGGTTCCATCCTCATCCTGCCATACCGTGGAAACATACAATTCATCCGAGATGCTTAAATTCTTAAAGTTCACCACTGGCGATATGCGGGAATCTAGCAATCCATGCATATATCCATTTCCCATTCGCAACCCATCAAACTCTACATTTTTCAGTCCCCAGTCCCCTTTTGTAGACCACGCATAAACGGTATTGGAACCTCCGTTTACAATGCAATCTCGGAAAGATATATCACTCCCGCTACTAAACTCTAACTGAAGCATAATGCAAGCATTTACATACGCTGTGCTCCCTGCAAGATTGAGAGCTGGTATTTCAAAGCGGCAATTGGTAAAATGCACCTGGTACACATCATGATTTCTATCTCCGTAAATCTGTGTCCCGTCTGTATGCACTTCTCCCCCTGTTGCCATATGGTTCATGTCGCTGAAATAACAATCGTTTACCTCTACATTTCGAAATGGAACCATTCCGTCGGAATAACTTCCTCCGAATTTACAGCGATTAAAGGTGGCATTGCTTCCATAGAAGTTACGAAACGTACAATTATTAAATTCATAAGAGATATTGGAGTCCCCTTTTCCCATGGACACACTTAAAAACTTACAATTATTAAACACAAGATGGATGTTTCGTTCAACGCTTCCATCGTTGTATAACTTCAAGCCCATATCCGAAAAATCAATGTTGTTAAAAACAACTTCACCTGTTATCTCGGTGTTTCGATAGTAAAAATCAAAAACTCGAACTACATCCTCTCCGCTTCCAGAGGGAACCAGGATAACACCTTCCAATACCCAATTCGTCTTTCCTCTGCTGTCTTCCGTCCTTACTGGAACATTCAATTCGCCCCTGTGCCCAGTATTATACTTATCCGGAATCACTCGAAGGTCGTCTTTCGCCTGTGTAATCAGAACTTTATCCACCGGCTCTGCTGCTTTCGCCGCAATACCATTGTAGACACCCCCTAATGAACTGGCACATAGAAACATCACAACAAAAACAAATGCCCATTGCTTCATTCTTAACATTGTATTTCTCCTCATGGCTGATCCCCCTTTGTTGTATATCACTCTCTTATATTGTACATGATATTGGAACAAAAGGAAAGTTTTTCCAATAGAAAATCAAAATGATGCATTCTTCCATTTTTTATCGTATCCTAATTTACAGGAAGGATTTTTTTCTTTTAGCTGTTTAAAAACCTCCCTAGCTTCTTCCTCGCCAAAACGTCCTTGCAAATACCGCCCATCTCTTGTATACAAACGCAAATCCTCGGAAACCCGTACCATGCCAGATGGTTGTCCATCCACACCAGTGCAACTGGACACCTGGGTATACTTTTCGATTCTATATGCCCATGTCACTTCGGAAAGATGAATATATCGAAATACTTTGGGATATACACTTTTCTTTCGTCCCCGTCTTTGCTCTGCCATAATTCCATATATATAATCCTCACCCACACACATGTATTTTCCTCTTCCATATTCGTGTGCCAATGACAGCAGTTTTTCCTTTTTCCACTCTTGCAACACGTCGAAATCTTGTTTCAAATACCTACGATGCGAAAAATATCCCACGGTCAGATCAAAGATGACGACAAATATTCCGACGATCAAAATAGCAAAAATATATTCTATTATCTTGGTAACTGGATCGGTGGTTCGTATTCCAATCCAGGAGTAGAGCAACAGCGCCATTAGCATCGTCAGCGCCAATATCATTAATATGATTATTAACGCAACTATAATCCCGGTAGATTTACCACATAACTTGTCCTTTGCTTGTTTTCGTTGACTATTCGTCATATGTATTTTCTCCTCATTATATTCCTTTTTGCAAAGCATCATTCACTGCATTCTTTATAATTTCACTTGAAACAGTTGCACCGCTAATGGCATCCACCTCATAGGTATTTTGGTCTACCATGGCCTCAACAATAACATTTGCCGACTTCCCAAATCCATTTTGATGGTTCAAAATAACAACTTCTGTCATTTTTCCATTTCCCACGGTTACTTTTACATCCACTATGACCGGCCCAAGTTCACTATGCCCCTCGTAAGTCCCATCTGACACTTGAGAAATATCAACGGAAACATCCTCTAATTCGGAGGCTTCCTTCACAAGCTTAGCACTCCAACTCTTATACGCCAGTACACCGATAAACACTATAATTGCAAATACAGCAACTCGTTTCACAAAACTCCTTTTAAACATCGCTTCTCTCCTTACATTCTTTTCTCATTCGAATTGGATAACCCTTCAACAAAATAATCATCATATGCCCAAACCCCTCCATGAATAATTCAACGGCTTGTTTTCTTTGATACTCCTTCAGGCATCCATATTCTACAATTTTATATTCCATTGTATTAGTCACATCCTTTTTACTGCTATCAGAATCATAATTGATATCACTAACTAGATTTCATTAATCACAACTGACTGTACTCCTGTCACCTCATTAATCGCATAAAGTAATCCATGTACTGCTGACAAGCCATCTTCAACATTACCTGTATCATAATAAACAGAAACCTTGTCCTGTTCTTCATTCACATCTATGTATCCGGCGTAGTCTTCAGCCGATTTTTGATACTCCGTCATTTTTTCCTTTATTCTCTCATATAAATCATGTACATTAACATCCGTTGCTCTCACATTGAAAGTAAAACACTCACCATCAAAATCTTCAATTTTAACCATATAGTCCAATTTTAAGTCATCCAATCCCAACATTTCTCTTAATTCCGCAATCATATTTTCTCCCCTTCCTTTTTCATTTCAACTCCCATAAGTTTTCTCCCCGGGTTCTACCCCTTACTTCAACAGTTTTCCGA
>JAZNJZ010000024.1:0-23097 GCA_045578325.1 Eubacterium sp. | reverse complement strand
TCGCCTTCTAGCATTCTTGCTACGATAGCTTCTCTCATTTCCTTTGGATATTTCGCATAACTCATATCAATCACCTGTCCTTCTGGTTATATAATACCAGTTTGGGAGGTGGGTGACAACTACCCTACGTCAGAGGGCTTTCTTCTCAATTTAAATTTTCATCTTCACTTATTCTACCACCACTACAATCGTCGACACAAGGGTAAATATCCTTCGCCACCAATTTGATACCATAAAAATTTTTTCCGTATTTTACGGTTTAATCACAACAAAACCTATATAGTTTTCTTTAAGATGTACTTACTATCTGATATATGTCATAAATACTATACCAAAAACTTCTTACTATGTATCTATATGTAATTTTATCCATTGGTATCCCCCTCTAACCACATAGTACACCCATACTACAAATATTACTGCACAAATACATATAATGACTCTCAAAATCCATTTTTTTATATTTTCCCTTGAAATCCTTTTACTTCGAACATTTCGATACACTCTGCTGCCACCATCCCAATACCAATTTAACCGCAGTAGTATTTTTCTGAACATTTCCTTAATAACATACCAAGTCTTATTTCCAATTAACCAGTAATCTATATCTGGATTACAAACTCGAATAGGACCAGGAACTGCTTGGGGTTCTCCTCTTTCATCGATTGTTACAAATTTGGCATTCTCCCAGTTTCGATACGCAAGTTCACCTTCAAGCAATTTTTGTTCACACTCTAACTTAGGTAACACATAGTCTATTTCCAATTTTTCATGTACAATACGTTTTTTTCGATGATACAAGTCAATGTAACCACTCAAATTACAAATTGCCTTACTAGTCTTATTTATTACTGTTACTGTGATTACTGGCTTTTGTCCCCACAAAATGTAACTTCTTTTATGTAATATTACAATCTTATATGTGCCACAATTAATAGCATATGTGTCATCTGAATATTCTTTCGCATCATGTTGATAAACAAATTCGCTTACCTTTCTTTTGATTATTAACTTATATACTATAAAAACAGCCAAAATTGTTAACAGACACAACCAAGCAACCTTTAATGATTCCCAGAATATTCCATTCTTGTAATCCATTTCTATTAGAAACCAGATTCCTGCTATTATTACAAAATATTTTGTAGATAGTTTTTTGTCTATCCTATCCAGTAGCATTTCATACATTTTATCCATAGTAATAATTCCTCCATTCCATATCTTCATAATTGAAAAAAATACTCTCATATCTAGTATGTCCGTTAAGCATGAAAAAGTAAAGCATTTTTGCAAAACACCCCATTTTCCTTTACTCTCAACTGTATCGTATGTGGACTCCCTGGACTGGAAAGACTACGACGCCTCCACCATCATCCAGAAAGTCACCGAACACAGTCACCTCGGTAATGGCTCCATCATTCTCTGCCACAACGGCGCAAAACATACGGCAGAAGCCTTGGATCAGATGATAAAAATCTTGAAAGAAAAGGGCTTCACCTTTGTACCAATCTCGGAGCTGATTCTAAAAGATGGGTATACCATTAATCACGAAGGACGGCAGGTAAGCTCCGGAGCTGGAACTTCTGCCACCAACTAACATAGTAAGAGGCAAGGCAGATTTTATCTCTGCTTGCCTCTTATACTCTTTCATATCACTCTGTTAGGATTCTTCCCATTTCTCCCACAACATGTCGTAAATCCCATTCATCCTTCCGACAATCTCCTCATTTACCGCAATCCTTTTGTCCCCAAACTGCATTCCCCGTTCTCCCATAAAGTCCACACAATACATCAGCGAATAAAACAAGAATGCCTTACATTCCTTGGTGTCACAGCCTCGCTCTTCCAGAAGATATTCCACGTAATCCGTATCACACTCCATATTTAGCAACGCCACATATGTCATGGCAATAAAGGTGAGATTATCTCCTACTCCCATCCAATCAATGTCGATAACCCCGCTCACTTTCCCATCATGAATCAACAAATTCTTCGTACTGATATCATCCAAATACGCAATGGGTTTTACGCAAGAAAAATAATCTTCAAAAAGTACTTTTAGACTCCGGACTTTCTCAACCTTTTCTATGTCAAAATACCCATTTTCTCTTATCCTCGTATAGGCGCGATCCAGTAATTCATCCACGACTTCCACCCATGACCACGTATCATCGATAGAATTCATCGGCAACTCCATCGCTTGTCGCTGTATCCGCATAACATCTTTGGCTATATTCTGTTTTTGCAACTTACTTAACTCATTATACACCAAACCAATATCTTGCCCCGGCAAATAACTCAGTATCACATAGTGATACTCTTTATATTTTCCCTGATGTAAGACTTGGGGGACTGGCACATCCAATTTTCTCAGTTCTTGCAACCAATATACCGTATCCGCATAGTTCTCTTCTGCACTACAACGAAATACGTATTTATCCTTGTCACATGTCACAAGATAAACCATATTTCCGATTCCCACTGAGCAACGCTCTATCTCCAAAGGCATTTCACCCAAACAAGAGCAAAGGATAGTAGAAATGTTATCATTATTTATGGATTCACTCACAACTTTGTCCTCTTTCTCTCCTATCCGCATAACGAATTTTCCTTACTCCATCGAACCCTCTACCAGCGGAACAATAAAATCATATCGATTTTCAATAAAGTCTCGCATCTCTTTTACATTGCTGTCAAAGGACCCGCGCTGCCACGTACCCTCGCCATGGAATCTTGTATAATAGTCCTGCATCAATGGTTGGTACTGCGCTGTATATTTTTCCAATGCTTCGTTGCATGTCTCAGGAGCAAAATTAACAGAACCGATTTCTTTTATGGTCTCTAAGAATTTTTTCTGGAATGTGGTATTTTCCATTACGGCAGCAAACAATTCATCATTTGTTAGCGTTGTCGTAAAGGAATCGGTTGTTGCGTCGGTATGGCCATACAATCCCATGGAATACTCGGTATCAAACAACAAATATCTCCACTTTCCATCTGCATATTCATTGGCAGCATCTGCTTCTCTGGCACGCCAGATCTGATAGTTCTTCTTTGGGTTCCAATCATAATTGGCAATGTAAATCTGTGTTGCATAATAATCCGCAAAGCTATCAATGTCCATGATCTTACAAAATTCTTCATACACTTTATCATCTGTAAAATCTTTCTTAGCATAGCTCATAAGCTCATCAAAGTACTTTTTATCGGCTTCCTCTCCCTCTTCCAACTCGCCTTCTTTGAAGCTGATAATATTGGTCTTGTCGATTCCAAATGTATTCTCTAGGCTATCATCACTATACTTTTCTGTCAGATTGTATAATCCCCAATATTCCCCATTCAAAAATAACACACAAGGCTTTGTTGCCTGGATTTGATATGCACGATCCTTTAACTGTTTTTGTACAAACAAATCTCGAATCTTACTGTACTCGGTGTCATTTCCACCATTTCGAAGCATAACGGAATCGTATTTCTCGATGGCTTTCCCGGAAACATCTGTGTCTTCTGGCAAAAGCGAATATCTTAACTTATCCAAACCATATTCGGTTCGGAAATAGATGTTGAAGCTTTTTTGTCCATACATACGGCTGGCTCCACCATGAAGACGGATTCCGATAGGAGCCTCAAACTGTAATTTTTCTGTGTCCGCATCGAAGTAGGATATCTCTGCAAATCGCTCCCATTCTTTTCCATGCTGTGTGTAATTTCCCTGAAACTCCCAGTATTGATTGCCATAGGCAATTCCACTTCCCGCATCGCTGTCTTTCCATTTATCATACTGGTCTCCCAGAACATGGATGCCCGTTTGCGGATTCAATAATGCCTCCGGAGCAACCACCATAGAAATCACAGATGCACCAGCATACTTTGTTTTAACATCATTCCCAACAAAATAGGTTTTTGTCACAATATCACTGGTTTCTCCCGATGGGCTAATGGCGGCTGCACGAATCACGGTACATTTTGCCACTTCTCGATCCTTTGGCACATAGTCATAACCACTTCCTGCTATGTACATTTTCGATATATTTTCTGAGGAACACAATACGTTTTTATCCCCTTCACGACTTTTAATCGTTAGTGCAGCCTTATATTTTTCTGAATCCTTCGTCGGTACGCTTCCATCTGTCGTATAATAAATCTCTGTTCCTTCCTGGGCTGCCATTGTCAACTCGATTTTATCCTTATAAACCCCTGTTTCCGCTGACAGTGCTGGTTTCATTGGTTTTCCCGATGTATATTTTTCAAATTCCGTCCCCGGCGTTGTTGTGGTTTTGCTTTGCTTTCCACATGCAGTTACCCCCAATATGATACATAATATGACTGCTATTTTTTTTATTGTTCTCATGAACAGTCCTCCTCTCCATTCTCTATTTAACATAGTACCATTTCCTATAAGAAAACTCAATTATAAAAAATGATTTTATACTCATACCTCTGCATAAAATAAGCTATTTCGGAAAATCTAACAGTACAATAAATAAATAGAATAGGATGAAAAACATGAATCAACAAAATCGTTTACGAACCGCACTTCCTATGGCTGCTTTGGATGAGATTCCTGAGCCATCGGCAGATGCAAAAGAAATCGTTGGACTCGTAAAAGAACGTGGGAAAATAACCGGCTACCAGCTTTCTGATGGACAGACTGTCAGCAAAAGTGAAGGGGTAGCCATGGCAAAGGCTGGAGACATCCAAGGTGTTGGGGTGGCTCATCGTGGTGATACCGAATATCTGAAGGCTTTACCAGACGGTAATGAAACCAACAATCTTAGTAGTTTACCTACCACTTCCAGCTCTTCCCAAGCACAACAATAAAGATAGAAAACCCGATTACTCCAACATTTAGAGTAATCGGGTTTCAAACTCTTCCCTCGGCAATGGCCGGTCAAAATAAAATCCCTGCGCCAAATAGCAATGATTTTCTTTCAATATCTTCACCTGTTCCAGCGTTTCCACGCCTTCTACGATGCACTCCAACCCCAGATTTTGAGCCATGGCAATCAAATACTTAAACAACAGCAACTTCTCGCTAGGATCATCTTCTTTTGGAAGAAAACTTTTGTCAATTTTTAGCACATCCCATGGTAACTCACGAATCAAATTAATGGATGAATAGCCAACCCCAAAATCATCCACCGCCGTACTCACGCCATGCACCTGCAAACCACTTACTACCGATCGCAAATCGCGGAACTCTACATCCGTAGTCGTTTCTGTCAATTCGATTTCTATGTACTCGTGGGGAACCTCGTATTTATCAATAACCTGCAAAATATGTTCCACTAAGTTATTGCTTCCCATATGTCGTCGTGAAAAGTTCACCGACGTTTTTACCACTTCTTTTCCTTCTTTTAACCAACGTCGAATATCCATGCACACATGTTCCAGCATATAGAAATCCAAATCGCAAATGGCATGACTTTGCTCCAAAATCGGAATAAATCGAATCGGTGGCACAATCGTCCCTCCATTATTCCATCGGCACAACGCTTCTGCCCCCACGATGGAATAATCTTTCAGTCCCACTTTCGGTTGATAATACACTAAAAACTCCTCATTGGTTATGGCACGCAAAAACTGTTTCTCGATTTGCCTTGTTTCTTCTTGTCTTTGCAACATATCTTCGTCCCAAAACACATACGAGAATTGTGAAAATGGTTGATCGTCATATACATATTCTTTCGGTCCTCTTCTCGTAAAAGAAGCAATTAATTTTGTTAATACCTGTATACGCTTTTCTTCCTCCTCGGTCCAAGGTTTTTCCCCTACTTTCGGATATATACAGTATACAATCTCGATATTGCCAACATGATTTTCACGGAAAGTAAACTCCCGCATTCTATCAAACGTTCCATTTTCAAATAGAGCGATTTCTTTCTTTTTTACTTCGGATAGGATTCCTTCGCAAAGAATAACGTGAATACCGGCAATTCGCAGCACAGAACATATCGGCTCAAATGCTTCATAAACAATGTTCCTCTGCCGATGTTCAATGGCGTCCTCCATCTTTTCCACAAAGTTGTCCATCGCTTTTGAATACGCTTCTATCTCAAATGCCATTTAATCACTCCCCTCGATTGCTAACTGTGGCAAACAAACCTCCACATACATATTATCTGAATCGTCGTAATTAAACTCCAGCGTTCCATTCATCTGCTGTACAACAAGCAGCTCCATATCACACTTTAATCCCTCTTCCGGTTTGTCCAGCACAAAATCTTCAATACGAAAATCCACCCAAGTAGAATAAGAATTTTTTCGACTTCCTACTTTCATTGTTATCGCACTTTTCGTATGCTGAACAATCATTTGCAAAAGCTTAACAAATAGCATGACAATCCGACTGGCATCTCCCATCAAACGTTCTGGAACATTCTCCGCCAAAACCACATTTATCTCATGTGGCACAGCCTCTTGAATCTGTCTCAGAACATCTCGAATGTCATACTTGGTTTCTTTTAGAATTGTTTCCCCACCTGAAAGGCGTATGTACTCTAACGTATCATGTATATTGGTAGAAGCCGCATCGCAAATGCGATTGATATCTGCCAATGTTTGTTTCATAACCGACAAGTCATCACTCATAAGCCCCTTTTCAATCAACAAATCCCACTCTTTCATATCATTCCCTAGCTTAGTCACCGAGTTCATGATATAACTCGCTTGGGAACGCGCTGCACGCTCCGTCCGTTTACTCGTTTGGAGAGCCACGTAGTTCTGATATGCCATCTCTGACAAAACTTTCGCAATCTCTGCCAAAAAGTCCGCCGCGTTTTCCACTTCCTTACGATCTAAGACGTGCACCGCTTTCGCCGCCTCCACATAAGCATCTGGATCCATGCCAAGCTCTTTCGCCGATGCATAAAAAAACTCTTCATCAAGCTCTTTCCTGCGAACCTGTCCACCAAGAAAACTTCCGACGACCTGTCCCTCCACCATAATAGGAGCAGAAAAATCAATCAACCCCGCATGACAAATATAGGACGATGCACATCCTCTCTTCGAGGCTTCGTAGGCGCCCATCTTATCACATTCTTTACAACGCTTTACACCCAATTCTGATTTTCGCACATGATTGGTACAAAAATCCGTAAAAGAACTCCCTTCCGTAATTGGAACCCCATTCTCATCCGTTGTCAAAGATGCCATACCCGCATACTTCGAAAATCCATCTTGTATGCGTTGTAACACTTCAACATCAATCAAATCCGTCAACTTAATTTTTTGCAAGGTACCCCCTCCTTTGCACAAAACCACACATATATGCTCATTATAACATAGCTTCTCAGATTTTTCCTCTTTTTTTTCATTTTATTTCAAGTTTGTTTTCTAGGGATGATACTCCCCCACAATTCCAACACATCCCATCGTTTTAAACTCAAGGTAAACCACTTATTCCCACTCATACATGCAACAATCTGTAGGACGTTCATCATCAAAACGATATCCCAGAAGCACCATCCGATTTTCTCCTAGCATAACAAATGCCGTGGTAGACATTGGTCCCATTGTAAAATTATCCTTACTACTTATCAGTTGCTTCCAACATAGCTCGTCTTCATCCAATTGGAACACACCGCCCACATGTTTTGCATATAGTTTGCCATTATAGGTACACCATGTAATCGCAAATTTCGGAAAATCCACCGCCTCTTCATTGACGATTTCAACGGATTTACTTTCACTCCAGATTGCTTCCGTTGTATATTCCTTCACAATTTCTCCAGAATCCACTTCCACCTTCATTATCTTTTTCTCTTTTTCCACAAAGAAATAGTTTTCATCAATGGCACCACACAATTGCCATTCATCCGGATAAGATCGGATTACTTTCCCCGCTTTCATGTCAATAAGATCAAGATGCACAATACTAGTATCTTGCTCTTCATAAATACAGGAATCAAAATCTGTATCTTGACTTTGTACAATTGCCTTTCCATCACCCAAATACGCCATAGACACCAAAAATCGAGGTTTTGATAACAACTGTTCTGCTGAAACTTTACACGTAACCTCGCCATCTTCGGTCAAGCGAACAATATAATCTTTCTCGCCAATAAATACATAATCACCGTTGTCGCATTGTGTCACGTCCGAAACAAACAGATCTTTCTTTTCATTTTTTCTCATAATGTCAATTGGTGACATATACTTTTTCCACTTTTTATCATCCAGCTTAAAACTATTTCCGCAGAGGTCCGTATACCAAGACTCCAAATCATCTGCAACAATCTCTGAGTTGTTTTTCACATATAAGTAATCACTATATCCCGGCACCTCTAACTTCGTCTCTGTTACGTTGTAGTCCATCTGTTTCACCTTGAGTTCTATCGTCTCTGGTTCTTTTACCTCTACAATCGATGAACTAGATACCGCCGAACCAGCTGTACGCAAATTTTCCGACTTCGTATTTTCACAACTTGTCAGAAAACAAACACACCCAATCGCAATCGCCAGCGCAACTCCGCCCTTCCCCAAAACCCGCATATTGGTCACTTCCTTTTCATAGTAATAATCAATTCTTGATACAAATATTTAAGCTTTATCTCAGAAAATTTACAACACTTGTCCCACTTCAATCAAATTTCCATCCAAATCATAAAAACGAATCACCTTTCGTCCCCATGGATTTTCCGTCAATGGACTTACATATTGAATCGGCTCACTATAATGTTCCAGTTTTTCAGCCAATCCTTCTATGTCAACTTCTTCAAAATAAAGTTCTGTTGCATTATTGTGCGAAATCACATCCTGTTTTATCGCTTCTTTCCACACTTTTGCATCCTGTAATACAAGACCTTCTGTCAACATTACATTTTCACCACTGTCTAATACGACTTCCAGACCGAACAGTTCCTTGTAAAATTTCTTCGATTTTTCAATGTCCTTTACTGCAATTAATACATTTCTAAGTCCCATAGAAATCCCCCATTTACAAACCATGCTTCGCCAACATCTCGTCGAGCATTTCCTTGCTAGCTGGCTTTAGTAAGTACCCTGCTGGTTTTAGATCTAGCACGGATTCAATATGCGCTTTATCACCCATACCAGTCAGAAAAACTACAGGAACATCTTTGGCTTTTTCCATTCCACGAATCATCTGTAACGTCTCACGTCCATCCTGTTCTGGCATTTCATAGTCCAAAAAAACAATATCCGGCACTTTTTTCTCAATGAGCTGAATTGCCTTCATTCCGGATGTAGCCAACTTCACCTCATACTTATCTTTCAAAATAGTGTTAAGCACGCGAAGTTGCATGGCATTGTCATCCACAAGCAAGATGCATTTACGAGTTTCTCCAACCTCCACATCCAACGTTTCACATATAGCATTTAGGATTTCTTCTTTTTTATTACACCCCAAACACCCCAGGACATTCTCCTTCTCTAAAAATGCATCAAACGCCTTTGCCTCCTCTTCTGTCCCCAAACAAAACACGGGAATATGGGAATATGTCGTTTCCAATTCTTCTAGTAACGGGGTACTCTCTGGACTAAACTCCGCCAGATATACCAAAACCATTTCTGGTTCAAGAAGCTTAAGCATATTACGCACCATAACCACATTATCTGCACTTATATGAACGATAAAATGTTCTCCAAGGTATTTTCCTATCTCATTCAAATTCGTGCAAACTTTTCCAATTAATAGTATTTTTTTCATAGGTTATCTCCTTGTATTTGCTGACGCAAGTTATCGATTGTTTTTTGCACTTCTTCATACTCTAGATTCAACACCTGTGTAGCTAGAATTTTCACCTGTGCTTCTATCTCATCTTTATACTCGTATTTTTGAATTTGCGCGCATACGGCATCTGTGGTATCATAATCATCCTGTTTCACACTAATGGAAAGCATATCTAACAAAGAAAGTAACTCATGTATATCTTGCATCTTCTCTTTTTCCATCTTAGGAAGAATGGTTACAATACGTTCTCTATGTTTTTCCATCTCATCGAGTAAGATTGGGTGCATCATCATAATTCGCTCCACATCTTTGTTGATTGCCGCGACTTCTAAAACCCTTGCCAATTTCGACAACAACAATGCCCCCACCGTTGCAGCTGTGCTCTTAAGACCGTGAACTTCGATCTGATAGGACCGCAGACTCTCTTCTTGTGTAATAGTGTCAAATAAAAGAGAAAGCTTCTGAGAAAGTACTCCAGTAGTTTTATAAAAATCACTCAAGGTACTCAATAATACCTCTTCGCTGCGTAGTATGCCAAGCGCATAATTGAAGTCGAATTCTTCCACCTCAGGCAATGGGGCATTGGATTCTGTTTCTTTCATATCCTCCTCATAATTCACAAGAGTTTGTGGTAAATATGTCACAATCATTTTATCTAATTTATCTGACATAATCGGCTTAGATAAGAAATCATCAAAACCTTCATTCAGATACATTTCCCTTGCACCACTAATCGCATTTGCTGTAAGCATAACCACGGGAGTACGTTCTCCTAATCCCTGTTCTTGCATTGCATGAAGGGTATCAATTCCATCCATTCCCGGCATCATATGATCCAAAAATACAATATGAAACTCTTGGTGTCGCATCATCTCAAGACATGCTTCTCCGCTTTCTGCTTGGTGCACTTGTATCTTTGTTGGTTTCAACAAATTGCGAAATACTTTACGATTAATTTCATTATCATCCACAACAAGCACTTGCGCCTCTGGTGCTGTATAGCTTGTCTTGTACTTATATTCCGTCGCTTTCTGGAGCATGCGCTCGTTTAAATCTCCCAATGCCTCTGTATCCACGATACGCTGAACAAGCTCAAAAGAAAACTCACTTCCCTTACCATACTCACTCTCCACCTTCAGTTCGCTCCCCATTAGACGAAGTAGCTGAACGGTAATCGACATTCCGATTCCGGTTCCCTCAATGTGACGATTTCCCATCTCATCGATTCTTTCAAACTTATCAAATAATTTTGTTAAATCCTCTTTTTTAATCCCCTTCCCTGTATCTTTTACCGAATAAGAAAGAATTGCATTCTCTCCTTCTATTCTGCTGGCAACCGACAACGTCACACTTCCTTGAGGCGTGTATTTAACACCGTTGGTAAGCAAATTAACAAGCACCTGTTTGATACGAATATCATCACCATAATACCCCACGGGTATGGACGGATCGATATCAAATATCAATTCCACTCCCTTGTCTTTTGCCTTTACTTGAATCATATTATATATATCATTTAGCAAGCTGCTAATCTGATAATCAACAGGGATAATTTCCATTTTACCAGCTTCAATTTTGGCAGAATCCAAAAGATCATTGATAATACTCAAAAGGGAATTGGCAGAACTTTGAATATCATGTGCATATTTTTTTGTAGATGGCTCGTTGCTTTCGCGTAGAATGGTCTCGTTCATACCAAGTACCGCATTGATTGGAGTCCGAATTTCATGAGACATGTTCGCAAGAAAATCGGATTTAGCACGATTCGCTTCCTCGGCCGCAATCTTTGCCTTCTCTAATTCGTTTGTCAATTGTACTTTTTCCAAACTTCCGCTTATCACATTAAAAATATTGTTACACACCGACGCAAAAGCAATATAAATCAAACACCGAGGCAAAACATAATACAACCCTAATGTAAGAAGTGGATTCGGATTCACCTTGAGCAAAGCAAACTGCCCATTAACCACGTAATCTTGTACACGATCACAAGTAAGCAATGCCATATTGGCATCACACAATCCAAAATAGTATCCTCCATAGACAACACATATTGTACTAACCACTTCTAGAATGTATGCATATCTCATAACACGTTTTGACGAGTACAAAATCGCATGCAAAAACGGAAGAACACTAAGCAGTACCACATGATATGTTAGAAAGATTCCCATAATGGTATACGCTACTGTAACGCAAAACAAAATAAAATACTTCGCCTTTTCATTGGACAAAGAAATAAATCTCGTAATCACCATTACTACAAGATAAATCGTAACCGATACGATGAATCCTTGTTTCATCACGGTTTTATTAATAATAAACACATCGAACAAATTTAGAATATATGAAATGACATATATCATAATGCATATTGTAAAGCATCGTAACACGTATTTATTGGCTGTTAATTCCTTATCTTCTACATAAGCAGATATTCCCCCGCCATCTTTTTGCTCCTTCTTCACAATGCGTTCCCCCATTCCTTAGAATTGCAACTCCCACCCTACCCAAAACCTTCATAAGTCTATCTCTAATTGTACCACAAATAGTTACATCTGAGAAGTTTTTTCTTTTGTCTATTCTTCATAATCAACCACTTCACCCTCCATATACTTCCGTTCCATGTGGTGACGCATTTTCCGTTGTTCCACAGTATCAAATACAATTGAAAAATCATAATTTTCTGGATACAGTTGTTCCGCTGCTACATGAAGTTTTACCCGCTTATGATTGATCCAGATTTTTTTCTTTTGAAGCTGTACCTGCAAGACTCCCTTCTCGGCTACCACCTTACACACAATTCCAATCTTTTTGTCTGGATACACCATTACACTGTCTCCGCGTTTGTACTCCATTTGCTTTACAACTTTCTTTTTCTTCTCCTTTTGGATTCGAGGTGTTGAGTTTTTTCTGTTCTGTCCTTCTTCTTCCTCTTCCAACAACGGAATATCGTATTCTTTTCCATATGCCTCTTCTGCTGCCTTCTTCAACATCGACATCGGCATACCAAGTCTTCTTGCAATATAAAAAGCACAACTTTCTCCAGCCTCACCGATTTCCATACGGTACAATGGTTTTAAATTCTCCTTGTCAAATGCCATGCAAGCATTCACAATTCCTTCCGTTCGATTGGCATAATTCTTCACTTCCGGATAGTGAGTTGTCACCAAGAAAAATGCTCCACTCTTTTTTAATTCTTCCAATATCGCCACCGCAATTCCCATGCCTTCTTGTGGATCCGTACCAGACCCAAGTTCATCCATGATGACCAGACTCTCTTCATTCACCGATTGCAAAATGTCCATAACATTGGTGATATGAGCAGAAAAGGTAGAAAGATTTTCTGAGATATTTTGCCCATCTCCGATATCACATAGAAAATTACTGTGCATACATATTTTTGCTTCTTTCGCACACACATGTAATCCCATTTGTGCCATCACACAATTCAAAGCTACCGTTTTCAGCGCCACTGTTTTTCCGCCTGTATTCGGCCCCGTAATAACGATTCCTTGGACACCATCACCAATTTCAAATTGCAATGGCACGCACGTTTTTTTCTCCATTAATGGGTGCCGCGCCTCCTTCAATACAATCTTCCGTTCTCTCGGAATTTCTGGTTCGCAAGCTTCCATTTCCAAGCTTAACTTCCCTTTTGAAAAAATGAAGTCTAATTTTTCTAACAGCTGGATATCCTCTCGCAATTGTTCTGCCACCTCAGCCACTTGCGCCGTCAATTCATACAAAATCCGACATACTTCATTTTCTTCTTCGATTTGTAAAAACTGAAGTTCTTCATAGTACTTTGCACAAGCAGTGGGTTCTACAAAAACGGTAGCTCCAGAAGATGACTGCCCCATAACACTTCCGGCAATTTTGTACTTATACTCTGTTTTTACAGGGATACATATGTGGCCATTTCTCATGGTACTAAAATTGTCGGCCATATACGACTTATTAGATCGAATAGCCACATCTGCTCTCTCCTTCATCTTGTCCTCTGCTACCGCAATATGATAACGAAGCTCCTGCAGGTACTTAGACGCATGGTCACTCACTGCTTCATTGACTATTGTTACAGAAATCGCTTCCCGTAGTTCACCAAACAACTCCAGGTTTTCAGCGTAATATGCCAATGATATTTCAAAATTCTGACCTCGCTCCAAATATAACTTCATCCTACTTATAGTAATGAGTGCACTTTCAATCTTCAACAAATCATCGATGTACAGACACTCTCCTCGCTCTGCAGCCACTAGCAATTCTTCGATTCCACGGAAAGACGCCAATGGCGGGTTGCCACATTTTTCAATAAGTTCACGACTTTCTGAAGTTTCTCGTAGCTTTGCCTTCAATTCCGATTCGGACAAATATGGAACAAATTCTGCGATTTTCTGTATTACTGAGTCATTTAAAGCATGCAACTGCCACATCTCTTTGATTTTGTCAAGTTCTACTGTTTTTTCAAATTTTTTTATCATCTTTTTCATTCCCCATTTCATTTTAATATTGCGCTATGCTGCGCCCCTCACCTTGCGCTGTGCGCATTCCTCGCAAGCCGTGCGCATTCCTCGCCACTGCGTGGCTCGTCATCGCGGGCTGCGCCCTATATTCCCAAGAAAGAAAGCAGATTTTTGTGCAAGCACAAATCTGTTTTCTTTCTTGGGAATGCACGGCTTGAGCTTTGCACGCAAAAAAAGCATGCCAAATGGACATGCTTTCTCTTAATTCGAATCGTATTCAAAAGAAACTGTACACATTTTGCAAGAATAAGGGTAGACTTCGCCCTTGGTGGATTCATCCCAATCAAGTGACAATCTACTACAACTATTTATTTAGTTAGCAAATTCCTCATTTCTTACAATTAACATACAATTATCTCCTTATTTTTTTATTTTTGCCTCATCATATCATAGAAACCTATGTCTGTCAACGGAAAACTTAAAATTGTTGATGATGCCCACCACGTCTACCATCACCTGGTCCTTGTCCCGGATCTCCTTTTTTTTCAAATCCACCGGGAAACCCTCCACCAAATCCACTATTAGATTCACCTTTTTTTACAGCAATACTGTCCTGTGAAATCTCAATATTTTCCTCATTAATCTTCAATGTGTATTTCTGCCCTTCTTTTAATTTCGTGCTGCTAAATACAATGGAAGAACCATCTTTCTTTGTCTTGTAAGAGTAAATTTCTTTTCCATTTTCGTCAAAGACCTTAATCTTGCTTCCTTCTTTTATCGTCTCTGTGTGGTTGTAGCAAAACGATGCCTGTGTGGATGTGTCATCAAAGCTTTCTGCCATTCCTGCTGCCCCAAGCGCAAGCACTGTACCACCAGTCACTCGGCAAAAGCCGCCATTCTCAGCACCAATGTCCAATGCTCCATTTCCACTATTCACCGGTCCATCTATGACCACATCTCCACCCTCGATTAGCAGTTCACCATTGGAATCCAGACCATCACCTTCGGAATCCACATGAATGGTACCACCATAGATATAAAGCTGTGGCATCTCTTCCGTGGTTTTGGCAGTTTCTCCACCAAAGCCCCCCCTCATATTGTTCTCGCCACCATAAGCATTCATACCATCATCATAAGAAACAAGATCCACTTTTCCCTTATGAATAAAAATACGATTTGCTTCCAGCCCTTCATTAGATCTTGCAATCTGAATGGAGCCGTCTTTTATCGTAAGATTCTTTTCGGCATGAATTCCATCATCACCTGTGGAAATCGTTAGTGCCCCCTTTTCCATTACAAAATCGGCATCTGCATGAATCGCATCGTCCTGCGCATCCACTACAATTTCACCACCAGCAATAGAACATGTACCCGTGCATTTTATTCCTTTCGTACTGATAGAACTTTGCTCCTCCATATCCCAAGACATATCCGGACCCCCACGCTGTTCAAAGGTAGGCACCTCCACTGACGCACTCCCCTCCCCTGTGTTGATCTGCAAAACACCGTCGGTTATCGTCAAATCCTTTTCCGCCACAATACCATCTGCTGCCGATGTGATTACATACTCACCGCCTTCAATAGTCAGATTTTTTTGCGCCTTAATCCCATCGTTAAGATAACCTTTCACTTCTAATTTGCCATTTCCTTTTATGGTCAGATTGGTCTTCACAAATAAGGCTGCACCCGTTGCTTCTTCTGACGCCTCACTTCCCTCTTTACCAGATGTGATGGCATTTTTTGTGCCATCTTCCAAAATAATGATTGCATCTTTGGCTGTCTTAATCTCAATTGGTTCTTTCTCTTCGTTGCCGATGTTCACTCCATTCAAACGTAATGTAACTTCTGCTTCGGCATTTGCCTCCACTTTGATTCTCCCTTTTTCCGCCTCACCAGAGACAGTGTACTCTCCCCCTTGGGAAACTGTCACGGTAGTTCCGTCTACTGATACACCACTTCCAGAAACTGCAACAGAATTATTTTGAAACATAATCTCCGCTTCGGCTGATTTTGATGAGACAATATCCTTCGTCTCCTTCTGGCATCCAAAAAGCCCAAGAATGGTAATTGCTAACAAGCCCACCACTAGTATTTCTTTTTTGTTTTGCATCTTTTCCTCCATTTCTTTGACAAATCTCATTTATCGTAATACAATAATCTGGTAGTATAAAAATAACCATATAAGGAGTTTTGATATATCCAATGAAATACCATATACAAGAAAGCGAAAAAACACCTGCTTATTTGCAACTTTATCACCAACTACGAAATGATATCATAAATGGTGTCTATCCACGTGGCACAAAACTTCCTTCAAAACGCATTTTAGCAAAAGAATGTGGCGTAAGTGTGATCACTTCAGAACATGCCTACTCTATTCTTTGTGACGAAGGCTACATTGAAGCCCGCGAGCGAAGTGGGTATTTTGTGATCTACCGTGAAACGGATTTTTTGTCTGTGGGAGACCCTTTTTCTTCCGCACCAACACATGTAACAAGCCATCACAATGTTGACACTGAATTTCCCTTCACTGTCTTAGCAAAGACCATGCGAAAAATTTTATTGGATTACGGCGATGATATCCTCATAAAGTCCCCGAATCAAGGATGTCATGAACTACAAAAATCACTATCATCTTATCTTGCACGCAGCAACGGAATCATGGTTAAACCGGAACAGATTATCATTGGTTCCGGTGCAGAGTATCTATACAATCTTATCGTCCAACTACTGGGAAAAGAACGAATTTATGCTCTGGAAGATCCATGCTACGATAAAATCCAAAAGGTTTATCGCGCTTGCGATGTCCAATACGACATGTTAAAACTGGGACATGATGGAATTCAAACGGGTGCTTTGGAACGCACCACCGCATCGGTTCTACATGTAACTCCATTTCACAGTTATCCAAGTAATGTTACTGCCAGCGCTTCCAAGAAAAAAGAATATATCCAATGGGCAACAAAGCGAAGTGGAATCATCATTGAAGACAACTACGACTCTGAGCTGACGATTTCGCGCAAAGCAGAGGATCCGATTTTTTCTCTCGCCCCAGAAGGAACCGTCATTTACCTAAATACTTTTTCCAAGACCATTGCTCCCTCGATTCGTGTTGGCTACATGGTATTGCCAGAAAATCTGCTTACTGAATTCAAACAAAAGCTTGGCTTTTACTCCTGTACAGTACCAATTTTCGAACAATATGTCTTGGCAGAACTGATTAACAACGGCAATTTCGAACGTCATATCAATCGAATTCGACGGACTAGACGAAAGGCAAAAGAATCAAAAAACGCATCTGGTTATATACAAAAGTAGCAATCTGGTTATTAACACAATACCAAAACCAATATATACTTAGGGCAATCAAAAAAAGGAGAACAAAATTATGTCATATAAAAAAATACTTACGATCCAAGATATTTCCTGCGTAGGACAATGCTCACTGACCGTTGCCCTTCCTATCATTTCTGCTTGTGGAATTGAAACTTGTGTATTGCCGTCCGCTGTATTGTCCACACATACTGCAGGATTTAGTGGCTATACCTTTCGTGATCTGACAGAAGATATGCCAAACATCAAAGATCATTGGAAAAAGGAAGGAATTGCCTTTGATGCCATTTATACTGGCTATCTTGGAAGCACCAAACAGATTGATTATGTTGCTGACATTTTTGCTGAAGTTGCAAACGATACCTGTGTAAAAATCGTTGACCCTGCCATGGCAGATAACGGTAACTTGTATCCTGGCTTTGATGCAGAATTCGTACAAGCTATGAAAGGTCTGTGCGGTAAATGCGACTACCTGCTTCCAAATATTTCAGAAGCATGCCTTCTGACTGATACGGAATACAAAACTGAGTACGACGAGGAGTATATTACTCTCCTTCTTAATCGCTTGATGGCTCTTGGTTGTAAAAACGTTATTCTTACAGGTGTGTCTTACGCAACAGGAAAAACAGGCGTTGTTGTTTTTGAAAACAACACTTACTCCTACTACGAGCATGTTAAGATTGCGGATGGTTGCCATGGAACAGGCGATATTTATGCTTCTTCCTTTGTGGGCGCATTCCTTCAGGGAAAAACCGCTTATGACGCTGCCAAAATCGCTTCCGATTATGTATTGGAATGTATCAAGGAGACTCAAAAAGAAGAGAATCACTGGTATGGGGCCGCATTCGAACCCGTGCTTTATAAATTGATTGAAGCAATTCGTAACTAATTTACTTGTACACGACGAAGGGTTTTCATAAAAAAAGAAACTATCACTGTTTGAATTTTTTTCACTTCAACACAGGATAGTTTCTTTTCTATTTTAATTCTAGTTATCCGAACACCACTTCTCCACAATCGGAATGATTTTTCCATAACGATTTGTCACAAAACTTTTAATGGATCTAATGTTAGTATCAAAGGAACTATGCAACCAAGAATTTTCACCATAAAATCTTGTATAGAAATCTGTCATCAAAGGTTTGTACAGATTTGTATACTCATCCAGCTTTTTCTTACAAGTGTTTGGCTCAAAGTTAACAGAGCCAATCTCTTTAATGGTATCCAAAAACTTCGCCTGGAAATTCTGATTTTTCATCACTGCCGCAAATAACGTATCTTCTTTTAAAGCAACTTGTAACGAATCCGTGGTAATATCCGTATGACTGTACAACCCCATGGAATATTCTGTATCAAAAAGCAGATATCTCCATTTTCCATCTGCGTATTTGTTTGTTTCATCCGGTGTACGTGCTCTCCAAAGCTGATAATTCTTCTCTGGATTCCAATCATAATTGGCAATGTAAATATGTGTTGCATAAAAGTCTGCAAAACTGTCAATATCCATGATATTGCAAAATTCGTTGTACACGTTTTCATCCGTAAAATCTTTGTTTGCATATGCCCAAAGCTCTTCATAATACGCCGTATCCGTATCTTTACCTTCGTCTAATTCACCTTCCTTGAAGATCATAATATTATCTTTATCTATACCAAAAGTCTCTTCAAGATTGTTATCTCCATACTTCTCTGTCATATTATAGAGGCCCCAATATTCACCATTCAAAAATAAAACACAAGGTGCTGTTGCTTGAATTTGGTAATTTCGGTTTGCCAACTGATTTTGGATAAATAAATCACGAATTTTTGTATATTCCGTATCGTTCCCACCATTTCGCAGCATAAACGATTTATACTTTTGAATGGTGTTTCCAGAAACATCGGTGTCATTCGGCAGCAACGGATATTTCAAATTCTTCAAACCATATTCTTCGCGGAAATAAATATTAAAACTCTTCTGTCCATACATACGACTTGCTCCACCATGAATTCGAACACCAATCGGCGCCTCAAATTTGACCGTTTCAGACGCGCTATCCATGTACAACATATCTGCTGTACGCTCCCATTCTTTTCCGTGTTGTGTATAATTTCCTTGATAATTCCAATACTCACGCTCAGAAATGATAGGTACTGCCTCCCCTGTTTCTTTCCACTTCTTAAACTCATTGCCTAAGACATGAATTCCTGTTGAATCATTCAAAAGTTTGTCTGGTTCAATCACAATCGAAAGAACAGAAGCCCCTTTGTATTTGTGGGAAATGTTATTTCCCACAAAAAATGTTTTATTTACAACATTACTTACGTCTCCATTTGGACTAATGGCAACAGCACGAATGATATTACATTTTGCCACTTCTCTCTTTCCTGGCACGTAATCATAACCACTTCCAGAAATATACATTTTCTTAATATTCGTTTCCGATGCCAGCACATTTGCTTTATTGTTACGATTCTCAATATTAATCTTACCAGTATATTTCTTTGAACTTGTAGTCGGCATACTACCATCCGTAGTATAATAGATGGTCATTCCTGGTTGCGCCGCCATAGTTAAGCGAAAACTATTTTTATATGTCCCCGTCTCCGCCGACATTTGTGGCGAAGCAGGTGTTCCTCCTGTATATTCTCCAAACGCAGGAATTGGATTTTCTACGTATACACTACACACAATTTTCTTCTTTTCCACTTTTGCTGTAATGTTGGCACGTCCAGCATTTACAGCTGTAACAAGACCTTGTTTGGAAACCTTTGCTACTTTTTTATCATCACTATTCCAGGTCACTTTTTTCTTCGTTCCCTTTACATTCAGCTGTGTCGTGGCACCTTTTACCAAAGAGTGCTCTGTTGCATTTAAACCTATAATCGTAATCTTGCAGGTGTACTTTTTCTTAGCAACTTTAGCAGTTATTTTAGCCTTTCCAACTTTTTTTGCTTTCACCGTGCCATTTTTCGTAACAGTAGCAATCTTCTTTTTATTGGATTTCCACTTTACTTTTCCTTTCGCACGTTTCACCTTCAATTTTACTGTTTTACCAACCGGCAATGTCACCTTCTTATAATTTAACTCCGGCTTTTTGGCTGCCTCGGTCTGCACTGGATTCTCTACCACATTCAGTAGGGAAACTCCCAACAAACACAAAGCAACTCCTAGCACTCTTTTTCTCATATAAATAGCCTCCACTCTTTCATGTTTATTTACAAAACTCAAAGGAATGCAATTGCGCCGTTCCTCCACCACGATAGGTCAAGTAAATTGCTTGCTTTCCATCTGGTATCGTCACTTCCGCAGAATACTCTTCCCACACATTGGTATATTGAACCGGTATTTCAGCTAACACGTCTCCATTCCAAGCTGTTTTTACTTCAAATACTCCGTCTGCATAACCTCGTGCAGTAACCTTAATTCCTGTCACCTTATCACATAAAAAGTATTTAAATCCAATGGTAGCAGAATCTGTGATTTCTGCTATGTAGCCAGGTTCTTTGTCACCATCTCGCCCATCTTGCATTACTCTTGGGACACCTGGTGCTCCAACATATGCCTCTGGTTTATCCGTAAATAAATGACAAGCCAAATACGCCGGATACTTTCCTTTTCCTTCCAAAGGACCATCATTTAATCCACAGGATGTTATCTCCACTTGTGGAATTGTTCCGTCTGGTAAGATTTGAATCCTCTCCGCACATCCTTGTCGACTATACCAGCTATTATTGGTATGACGATGATAAAAAATATACCATTTTCCATTTATTTCAACGATGCTTCCATGATTGTTAGCGCCATAAGCCATTGGCAGATCTGCTGGTTTGTTAATGGCAATATTTAAATCACAATTGCTCACAATAACGCCACCATATTCAAAGTCTTTGTCCGGACTTTTACTTGTGGCATAGCACAACTCATGCATCACACTAGAGGAATAGATAAAATAGTACATGTCTCCCACTTTACGAATGGAAGATGCCTCAAAAAACGGATGCTCAGCAAAACTGGTTCCTTCTGCATACTCGCATCCTGGCACTGCCAATCTCGGATTTTCTTCGATGGTCAACATGTCACTCCCAAGAATAGTAACCATGGAGCCTGTTCTCGTCTTATCGCCCGGGCCACAAAAACCAGTAAATAAATACGTCCGGTCCCCTTCTGTTAAAACGCCTGGGTCAAACTGCGGTTCGTCCCCTTCCCGCTCACCTAACCTCTTTCCTTCGATATCATGCACATAGCCATAAAACTCATACTTTCCTGCTGGTGTATCACATACCGCAACTGACACCACAGAAGCATGATCCAGTACATAATATAAATAATACCTTCCGTCTGGTCCCACTGTTACATCTGGTGCATACAGACACATTTTCCCTTCTTCATTTATCGGATCCTGTGTCTTTTTATAAATCACACCTTCATATCTCCAATTCCATAGCTCGTCTACTGGAGCCGACCAACAAACATAATCTCCTATGCAGAACACATGGCCATTGTACATATCATGAGAACCATAAATATACACTCGCCCATCAAACACATACGGCTCCCCGTCTGGAATATATTCCCAGGATGGGAGATACGGATTCACCGCCTGTCTTGTCTCCATTGAAAAACTTCTAGTATCTTTCTCCTCACATGGATTTCCTGTACTAAAAATATGTATGATAATATCCTCTCCTGAAAACTCCAGTTCTCCATACATTTCCACAGTTTCCAACCAGGATAAGGCTTCACTATCCGTGGTAATTTGAGGTACGGTTTTGCATTCCCCATTATCCTCGATTATCCCATTATTTTCCACAAACAAGCGACATTTCTTTCCTTGATTATCTACCCCGTCTAAAATATAACGAGCAGACAATGTTCGTTTTTCTCCTGTCTTTTGTATCTGTGTATCCACACCACCTGGCAATGTTTTTCCTGTAAACCATTTCGTATCTGTCGTTCCTTCAAAGAACAACAAATCTGCATCGCTTCTTTTACCTTTCACTTGTTGTGAGTTTGTAATCCGAATCACCAGACGAATCACTTCATCAATTGGATATTTCTTTGTTGGTCGAACCATATTAACCTCCATTCTGAGTACGCTATTCATAGAATACTCTACCTTCTTCATTCTGTTTACTACGGTTCTATTATATCGGAAACAACAATGGCTTTCATCCCTTTTTTTCTTATACACAATATCATCTTCACTTATAGAGTTTTATCTTCCTTTCGCACTCTATATTCCCCGGAATCTTCGCAAAGACATTGCGTTAATTCTTCTTGCACCTGGTATATATACTCCATTGATGCGCCTGTGTATCTACATATAAGATTGGGATCTGCATGATCCATCAACATATTAATCACAAAATTGTGCATTCCTTGCTGCATTCCTTGTTGCATTCCATCCTGCTTTCCTGCCTTGAATCCATCCTGTCTCCCGGCTTCAAATCCATCCTGTCTCCCGGCTTCAAAACCATCGCGTCTCCCTTCTTCAAAGCCATCTTCATAGGCCTCCTCCGCACGTACTTCTTCAAATAATTCCTGATTCCACTCTTCTAAACACATACCGACAACCTCCTCTCGATTTTCCCGCAGGAAATCTGCTAAGATTCCCTCTTTTA
>JAZNJZ010000023.1:0-22490 GCA_045578325.1 Eubacterium sp. | reverse complement strand
GCCTTCCTAACACACTCAAAGAATACAATGCACATTACATCATCCTTCGGATATGTCGTTAAGGCAAATCTTCCTACTACTTCTCGCTCCCGATATACTAAAAACTTGTGCAACGTGAAATATCTACTCAGGGGATGTATCCCTTGCAACAATTGCCGGACTTCCTTGGAATCCTCCATATTGGTATCCTTTCGATACAGTTGCTTAGGAAGGCGTAAAAAGTCCTTCACACATTTCTTCTCTTTTTCAAATTGAATGCACCTCAACATAGTTATCTCCTTATTCTTTCAATCTCTCCAGTGTTCCCATTCATTCGTATCCAATCTCCGCTTTTTATCGTATCCGTAAGACCTTCCACACCAACGATAGACGGTATTTTCAACTCGCGAGATATAATGGCAGTATGAGACAACAAGGAGCCTTTCTCCGAAATAACCCCCTTTGCCCGAACCAATAAAAACACCCATCCTGGATCTGTCATCTTTGTTACTAAAATCTTATCTTTATAATCCTTCACTTGAGTCACATCGGTAACTACTAATGCCTCACCTTCTACAATTCCCGCAGAACACGGAACCCCTTTTAGCGTATCTTCATCTTCCCATAATTTATGAGCATTTACAGATTGGTGCGTTTTATCAAATTCCTTCTCCGCAAAAATCAGACGTTGATACGGCGGCAAACATTGATACAATTCATATTCTGTCTTTCTTTTTGCCACAAGTTCCCGCAACGTAGTCCCTGTCATAGAGGATCCTTTTTCCACCTGAGCAAAGATTTCCTCCACTGTCAACCAGAAAACATCTCTCGTAGTTTCCAATATACCTTCCGTAGCAAATGTTTCTCCTATCTTCGTAAAAATCAAGCGAACGATACCAAAAATACGGCTTCGATTCAAACGTGAACACTCTCGATTTGCAATCCCTCGAGCGGCTTCCTTTACCAAAAGGGCATTGAGACCATGAAGTTTTCTCCCTTTTGTTGTCTCCTTGTGAAGGTTTTGATACATTTCTTCTAACTTCTTTGGATCTTCCTCATACTGCATCAACTTTTCTGTCAGAAGTTCCGGATGACTCCGAAAGGTTTTGCTCTCTAACTTCAACTCTTCGAGATTCCGATCCCCATACTCACGGATATATGATAAAAATCGCTCTTCATACTGTTCTTCCGTTAATCTCTCCTTCTCATAAGCAAGACGAACCATCTCCCGAATCGGTTTTAGACTTTCAATATTAGAAATACCGGAGATTACCTGATTACTCTCTTCCCCCAGTCTCTTTTTTACCAGACCAGTAAACAAAAACGAATAAATGTCATTTAGCAAGGTCACATCCCAACAAGATAATAATGTATCGTATAACTCGTGGTACAATCCCATCAATTCCTTCGGCGTAATATCCTTGTGAAATTTGTCATAAAACCCTGCATTGATTTTCACAAAATCCGCATTTAATTTCTTCATATTGCGAGGAACACAAAACATTTCTGAAATCACATTCCAATACGTCTTTGCACGAACCAGTCTCGGTAGTTTCACATCCTCTTTGTCATAATTACGTATCTTTACGCCCATCATATCCTGCCAAATAGGAATGATTTTATGATTCATAGGCATAAATTTGATAACCGTATACCAATTACTAATTTTGTAATACACTCTACCATTGACATTCCCCACCATATTCGAAAGAACCTCTTCGTACTTTGCCAATTCCTTCTCATTTTTTAAAATACGCCTACTCAAGCTCTTAAAAATCCCACTATACACAATATTTACAAAAGAACACGTCAATGGCAAGCTTATCCCTGGATAACTTTCTACAATGTTGCTATTATCCAAAATCAATGGTCGCTCCACTTGTAACGTTGTTATTTCTCTAGCCTGAAGAATATGCAAATCCTCGTTAACAATAGCAAACTCAATATCCAAATATTCTCCTAAAACCGATTTTATCTCCGTAGCAGTTTCCACAATTTTTCCAATCATCTCTGCTGAGAGAAGATCTTCCTTGCCTTCATAATAATACACATGGTCTGTGACATTATAATAATAACTCGTGGTATCCACCTTATCTTCTACTACACAATCCCCAGTTCCTTTTCCTACCACAATGACCATTTCATTCAACAGGCCTTGTGGGTTTGCCGTAAAACATATCCCCGAGTATTGTGACGGAATCATTTGTTGAACAATTACATCCATTTTCAAGTCTGCCAACGTTAAATTATGATGTGTCGCATACTGCTTCACCTGTGGATTTTCCATAGATTGAAAACACTTTTCTACACAGGCAGCCACTTCTTCCTTCGCCACATTCAGATATGTATCAAATTGCCCTGCAAAACTATTTTCCACGCCATCCTCTACACTGGCAGAGGACCGAACAGCACTAAAATCCCATGGGATTTCTAAGGAATCTAGCCTTGTATTGGCATTTACCACAATAAAATCCGGCACAGAAACCCCATGATTTTTCAATATTTGAAGATTATTACCCTTTTTCCCGATCATTTATCCACCTGTTATATCTTTCCAAACACTAAATATCCCACAATTGTCAAAAGCATCAGACTTTCTTGAATATACGTATATCGCTCCACTTTCTCCACGATAGCATACTGCTCTGGATCCTTCATAAAGCTCACGAACTTCCACACCATCCAAGACACCAATAAGACAAAAATCAAGATTGTTACTTTATTCAGATTAAATACTAAAATCATATTGGTAACAATATCTACTAAGGTCAGTATCATGACAAATCTTGTACTCTTTTTATAACCAAATAACTTTGAATATGTAGTATAATCGTTCTCATCTTTTGGCGCTTTGATTTTCCTCGAAATCTCCCAAATCAAAGCTGGAAAATACAACGTCCATAACGTCATAATCGTAATTAAAGAAATGGGCTCTAAATCATACTTAATTACCGTAAATGAAATAATGTAAATATTTACAAACATTTGCACTGGATTATGTGTTACAAGTGCCAAAGGAAGACTTGGTTGTATCTTGCTTCTCTTAAAGAACCACTTACTCATCAAAAAACCATAGAAATACAACAAACATCCAAAGAAAATATTATTCATAAATACAATGTTTAACACCGCTGCGATTGCCTGCGCAATGACACATGCAATGACAATATCCTTTTTATAAACTCGTCCACTTGGCAACGGACGATCTGGAAACAAACGCAAATCCGTCTCATAATCTTTCAAGTCATCCGCCACACGTAGCCACAACAAAAAGGCAAAAACCGTATATGCCCCCACCACTTCTTGAATACCAATGTTAAACTTAGTAATTCCATTATTTAGCAAAATAATAAAATGAATCTCCAAAAATATAATGCAACCAAGAACCAATCTAGCAAATATCGGATATCTTTCTTTAAAATAAATATGTAATCTTTTTAACATGTTTCTTTTCCTCCAATTCTTTCTCCCATTTGTACTTTTACTTCCACACCATTGTTGCATACATCCAATATGTCCTCGTCCATCTTGACACGACCCTTCTGTATAAGCAGCATAATTGTGGAACCTCCCAGTTCAAAATATCCTTTTTCCGTTCCCTTATGAAAACTTTGTATAGGATGATTCACAATTTTCCCAACTAGTAATGCTCCCACTTCAACCCAAAGTATCTTCCCATAATTCAATGTATCCAACACATTTATTACACGAAAATTTTCCCGATAGATTTTATGCTCTTTGGATATCGAACTTACGGTATGTAACCTCCCTTTAATGGGATATTTTTTCACTATTTTCCCATGATCCACAAATATATAACGGTGATAATCATCCATGGTCAACCGAAACACGAGGCAAAGTCCCCCTTCATAGTCCGTCAGATCCACGCCATCTTGAACCAATTCGGCCAATGTATAGTCGACACCTTTTATGGATATTTTTTGTCCTGGCGTAATCGAATACACCATAAGTTTACTGTCTGCTGGCGCTATAAAACTTGACTCATCCATATCTACAGGTCGGCATCCACTCTTTATCTTTCTTGTGAAAAAATCATTGAAACTATCAAATTCCCGCGCTTCGTACTCTTCCAACGGAATTCGATACTCCTCTACGAAAGATGCAATCTTTTTTTTGCTCAACCGAGTTCGATTGTACCATCCATTGATTCTTGAAAATACAGGATGAATCACCAATTTGAGAAGAAAACGCCCCGCCCAACCATGATACAACATCTCCAGTAGGCCACCACCATATTGAGCTACTGACTCATATTTTTTTTCTCTTCGATTGTATATCTTCACGACAACACCACCAAATATAATATTATAACAACAATAGCGAGTAGGCTAAATCCTGCATAAGCAATTCCCCTTGGTTTTATTATCTTCACATCCAGAACTTGTACCCCTGCCACAACTAACATTACCAAGGCATACAATGGCAAAAATAGCCCCTGTGGCATCACCCAACATAACAAATATGTCAAAGGCAAAATCAGCGCGGAGTACGTAACCGGCAATCCTCGGTAATACGCAACAGGCCCATCTCCACCTTCTGTGGTCACATTAAAATATGCCAATCGGGCAATACCACACACACAAAACACTATTAAAACCAGTATATAATACCAACGGTCCATACCAATTTTAAGCCCAATGGTCACTGGTAAAGCCAGAAAGCTCATCACATCCACCAAGGAATCCAGCTGAATTCCAAATTGCTTCTGTGCTTCACTTCGCTGACATCTTCTGGCCACCATACCATCAAACAAATCACACACACCAGCAACCACAAGGCAGGCAAACGCTTGACTCACTTTTCCCATAAATGCCATGGAAATTCCCACAATCGCAAATGCCATTCCCACATATGTTATAATCACTGATTTATTCCATTCTCCAATCATGTCATACTCACTCTTTCTCTATCGTAATCACGCCAGTCCCTCCATCAATGGTAATGGTCGCACCGTCCTTAATCTTTTTCATTGCATCATGGCAGCTCACAATAGCCGGAATCCCGTACTCTCTCGATACAATTGCCGCATGGCACAAAATCCCTCCATACTCAGTAACAATCCCGGAAAGTATGGCAAACTTCGGCGTCCATCCGGTATCTGTAAACCTAGTAACAAGAATATCATTTTCCTGTAATCTTGAAATCTGACTAAAATCTTCGATAACTCTTGCCTTTCCCGTGATTCGTCCGCTATTTGCACCAAGCCCCTGAATCTGCAACTCCGAATTCTCATTACACACCACTGGGGACGAACTCTGCTGACTGCCACCAATCTCATTTTCGCTCATATAATTGGCATAAGCCATATAATACTTACGATTTTTAGCAATCCAGTCATCCAACTGTTCCTTCGCACACGCGCCTTCGAGATAATCCCAGAGAATTGATACCGGTAAGAACCATATATCTTCTTCCTGCTTAAGAACATTCTTGGTCACCAAATGTCTGGCAAGCTCCACCGTGTACACACGAATCAAATAATAAAACCGCGTAGAAATATCCCTATATTCTTCCCTCCACCACAGCATATTTCGCATGTTCATAATCTTCGTATGTATCTTTTTGTAACGTCGTTTCCCCACTTTTTCACCAATGGACTTTAGGATTCTTTCATAGTTCTCTTCCCCCTTTTTCTTATCTTCCTGAGGGCTAAATTCATCTCCCAAACCGACCATATCCTGAATACTAACAAACATAGATGTGGCATCTTCATAATAGCATGGATACGCCACATCCAACTCCTTATCTGAGTGATACCCATAGGTGTCAATAAGTTTCCTTACACGTGGCATATTATATTTGTCACCGGAAAGTTGTGCTCTCAATGCCTCCACATCTGACGCCTGCCAAAAATCTTGACTCGCCTTATCCTTTCGAATCTCTCGAGAAATATCCCACATTTCATAAAACGGCAGCAAATGTGAAATATTATCAATGGCTCCAAGAAGGGTTAGATATTCACTTTCTGACACATACTTCAACAATCCATCCTTATACAATGACTGATGAATGGTATTAATAAAGATTTGCCAGAAATATGTAGCTTCACTTTGAAGGTAGATTTTCTTCGTCAACTGAACCCACTCTTTCTCAATATCCTGAATCCTACCTTCATCAAAATTTTTCTTGTAATGCTCATACTTCTTTAATAAATCATCTTTATAATAGTTATGATTGTCATTACGTTCTTTAAGAATTTTCTTCTGGGCAAAGAACATACGGGCGATATTCACCAAAGAACGAAGGCTCAATTTTGTGACGTGCCCATCTCCCTGATAAGTAGGACGAATGCCATATTCACTATCAAATTCGCGTTCTTTATATCCTATGACCTGACTCATTGCCAGCTTTACCACAGAAAGATTCCAGTAACATCTACCATAGAACATGTCCCCCAACTTCTTATCCACATCTTTTTCTCTAAGTATTTTAGAATCCAGCAAAAATTTTCGCAAGGTAAATTCCCAGATGTACTCATAGAGACTCCACATGTATGGCAAACACACGCTAGCAGACACACCACCATCCTTAAAATCCGCTGTGGACCATATATCTGTCAGACCTCCATAATTAATCTTCGTAATACGCCTTGCTTGTAACAAATACAAATCCCCATCTCTGATAGCAAACTCAATATCACAAGGATAACCAAATAATAATTGAACCTTTAAAAAGGTTTCTCCTATTTCATTTAATTGTTTCTGCTTCAAAAACTGGTTGTTTTCTTCAACATATCCAGATTTTTCATACCAGTTATAATAGTATTGCTCTGGTGCCACCTTTCCACTAACAATATTTTCTCCCAATCCCTTCGCCACCTCAATGGACATTTCTTTATCATTCCCCGTAAGTGGATTGATGGTAAAACAAATCCCACTGAATTCTGCCTGCACCATCTCCTGCACCACAACCGACATTGCCAACTCACTTCGATCAATGTCATTGTTGATGATATAATTCAAACATACTTCGGAAAACATAGATTGATAACATCCAATGATGCAAGCCTCGATATTATCGATTCCGCTAACATTCAAAAAAGTCTGGTACTGTCCCGCAAAGGAAAATTCTTCCAAATCCTCCTTTGTACCACTACTTCTAACAGCATAATAACCAGACTCATTCAATTCTTCTTGTAAGCGTCTTCGTATATCCTCTCCAAGTCTCTTTCCTTCAAATAACTGGATAATCTCCTTACTGATAGACGCCACATTTTCTTCATTTAATCTCGCTAAAAGTTCTTCCAACGACGACGCAATCCCACTCTGCGCTACGAAGCTCTCATATTCTCCCCGATCCAAAATAATGCCATCCGGAACGTTAAACCCCGCTTGACGCATCACACACAAAAATTTCCCCTTGTTCCCCAGACCTTCACCCATTTCCCTTAACGGATCGCTTATCTTCTGAAACATCGTACCTATCCCCTTTAACACATATTTTTTCTCAATTTCATTATATACAAAAGCATATTTATCACAATGTGTGTTACTGCCCCTACAAGCACATATGTAAAATAAAATGCTACTGTCATAGGAGCATACAAACACACCACTAAAACACAACCAAACACCGAATCCGCCTGATCAAAAAACACAAAAAACACCTTCCAAACACCATGTACCGACTTGCCTGGCCTGATATCAAGACGCCTCTTTAAAAAACTATTCGGCAATTCAAACAAGGCATAGGCCATTCCAAGCAATAAGCCAATCCATACATTATTCCATAGGTTATTTGTAGTCCCTTGATAAAACATGTTGCAATACTCGATGTCCAACCATCGACACCCAACACCACACAGCACCATACAAATCACATTAAGAACAAGATAACCAAGGAAGCCTTTCCAGGTCTTGTTGTCACCAAAAATTCTCTTGCCATCTAGAAAATTCTTTCCTCCATCTAAGGGGGTCTGTAAGCCTTTGAGTATTCTCGACTTACACCAGAGAGAATTTATAATACCTGCAAGAATTGGGCCAAGCAAAGTTAAATACATGCTGGCAACTGTCATTGGTAATGTCATTATTTTTCACGTCCTTTATCTATTCTGTAAATATTTTATCGTAGATAACAAGGAAAGTCAAATGATGCTGTATAATCAAAAAATCCATAGCAGGGAACATTCCCTGCTATGGATAGAGTCACTTTACCTTTATTTTACCTTAACTTTCTTCCACTTCGAATAAGCAGAATAATACTTCTTCCCACCAATGACTTTGTACGCTCGAACACGGACATAATAGGTGGTTTTTTTCTTTAACTTCTTCAACGTAACGGTATTTTTCTTCCAGCTCTTTGTTTTGACTGTCTTCTCCTTCCCTTTCTTTCCTGGACGGTAAGACACTTCATAACCAGACACTGTTTTATTCTTCTTAATCGTAACCGTTATCTTATTGCCCTTTGCTTTGCCCTTTGAAAGCTTAACGCTGGCAACCTTTTTCTTGGCATCTGCAGCAGGTCCTTGAGTTCCTCCTGGTGCCGGCTTTACTGGTCCCACGATTCCACCTGGTCCTTGTGGTACTTCTGGCACAACCGGTGGTGCTGGTAGAACTGGCGTTACCGGAGTCTCGTGTCCTGGCGCCTCAGGAGTAGGTGTTACCATCGGAGCAACGGTTGGCTCTGGTGCTACCGTTGGCTCTGGTGTAGTTGTTACCACAGGAGGCACCGTTGGTGTTGGTGTTGCCGTTGCCTGTGGAGTTGCCGTTGGTGCTGGCGTTGCCGTTACCACAGGAGGCACCGTTGGTGTCGCCGTTGGCTTCGCTGTCACCTGTGGTCTTGCCGTTGGAACCACGGTTGGTACTGGTGTTGCTGTTGGCTCTGGCTTAGGTGTTTCCTTATGGAATTCACGAATAATTTCCTTCTCTCCCGTCTGATTTCCAAACGCATCGCAAAGAATCACACGAATATAAATTGTTCCATCCACAAACCCAGCCAAATCCATGTCGTACAAATAGGCATACTCTGCTGTATCTTCTGGTGTATCAAAAGTAGCCATTTCTGTCCAATTCTCGCAATCCAATGAAACGTACAATTTCATCGTATCCAACGCAGTAGCGTCCTTTGCTTGGATTTCCAATGGTATTCTGTCCACAAATGTATTTTCTGTTGGCAAGAATGCCACAATCTCTGGTGCAGAATTATCCACAACAAATGTCTCGGTATAGCAATCATTCACATTTCCGCTCTTATCCACTGCTACTGTGCGGAATGTGTACTCTCCATCCGCAAGAACGGTGGAATCAAAGACAATCTCTAATTTGGAAGAATCTTTCTCTCCTAGTGTTATCCACTCACTTCCATTCCAATATTGCAACGCAATAGAAGTCACTTCCATGTTATCGGTAGCCGTCGTGGTGAATGTAGTCTCTCCTGTTACATGCTTCTTGTCAATGGCAAGTGTTTCAACAACCGGTGACTCAACATCTGCATCCACAGTAAGAATAACCTCATCACTTGGTTTACTCATTTGTGCCACATCGTCAATTGCTACAACATAGTATGTATATGTCGCACCTGTGACACCTGTTTTATCTTGATATTCTGTATTATCTCTTCCTTCCAATGTAGCGATACAAGACGCCTCTTCCCCATCCACACGATACAATTCATATCCGACACAATCTTCGCTGTCCGATGGATTCCAGGAAATGTATACAACACCATTGTCACTTACTGCTGTAAAAGTTGCTGGCATCTCTGGCTTCTCTGTATCCACATCAAGAGTAATCTGTTCCACATCTTCGTTCTGGTCTGCATCGTAAAGTGTTGCACGAATCTCATAATCAGAACTTGGCAATCTGCTTGCATCCCATGTACAAGTAGAATACAGCGTTGTCTCATCATAGGTTTGCTGACCAAGCAAGGAGAAATTGATATCTTTCCAAGTTTCACCTTGATTTTGACTGTATTGTAACTTCACTCCATTACCTGTGCTATTTCCTACATTCTCATAATATACGGTAAGCTGAATCTGTTCGCCACCCACTTTACTCTGATTCTCTGGCACAATTTTCGTAATATTTGGCATCTTCGCAAAACCGGAAATCGCCTCACTTGTCTCAGATTCATTTCCTACTGCATCATAAGCAGATACTGCATACTCGTAGGTTTCTCCCACAATACGATTCGTATCTTTGTATTGTGTCGCACCATCTTTGACGTCCGCAATCAACTGGCCGTCGCGATACAAATGATATCCAATTGTCTCTACATTATCTTCGGATGGTTCCCAGCCTACCGTCACGGAAGAACCGGTTCGTGTCACAGTTGTTACTCCCGTTGGTACATCTGGTGCCTTTTCATCTGGCAAAGTGGTTGTTGTCACTTCTGCAGATAACGCGGAAGAGTTACCCACCTCATCATAAGCACATACGGTGTAACGGTACTGTGTTTCTGGTATCAATCCTGTATCAATGTATACCGTTCCATCTGCATCGCCTACTAATTTACCATCACGATAAATCTGATAACCAATTACGCCCATGTCGTCCTTTGATGCATTCCAAACAAGTTTTACCTTCGCCGCTTCGATTTCTTTTACCTCAAGTCCGGTTACTTTATCTGGCATTTCCTGATCAGAGGACTCCTTTGTCAAAACCTTACAGATATTTTCCAACTTATTGGAGAACCAATAAAATCTTTCTTCATCCTTTGTTAAAACAAGTTCATTGAACTTTGTATTTGTAATGGTAACCTGCTGAACATAATCACGCCCCTGGGTTGCTGCTTTTCCACTTAATACAGTACGATGAGAACCACTTGGCGCAAAGCCCTTATTTGTGATGTTTACTGCACCCTTTACTTCAAGAGTACCATTTGTCAAAACATTCGAAGATGTTCCTGAAGATGAAGATACGGTAAGATCTCCCTGTACAAACACGTAATCTTTCGCATTATTCATAGAGATACTACTAGTACCTGTGAGACTCATATTGTCTTTCACGTGCACATATCCGCCATTTATTGTAAGATTAGTAGCATCTTTTTTCAATGTTCCCACCGTTAATTTATGTCCATTTACATCGAACTTGTAACCACTGAATAAGGTTCCTCCAATATTGGAATCCTGCTCCATAGTTTCCACTCTTGTCAACTGAACATTTCCACCATAGATTCCGTCTACTATCTTCGCAAAATTTTCGACATATAGATAATATCCTCCCAAAGCACTTGCTCTTTGATTTGGATCTTTTACGCTTCCCTTAACACGAGCATTTGTTGCCAATTTAACCGTTCCCTCTGCCTCTGAAAGATCAAGATTAGCAAAATAAGAACTGCTGCTATTGGCGAAAGATATGTTCTGTTCACCAGTTCCTACAAACTTCACTGTATGCTCTTTCGTTGCCATAAAGTTTTGGTACATGGAACTAGTATTTTTCTGACAAAAATCTCCAGCTATAGCAAGGGTACCTGCTGTCAACTGTCCACTAGAACTTTGTGTTGTTTCTGTCACAAAATCTCCGCCAACACGAACTTCGTCTGCCGGATTTGTCATAATTAATTCACCTGTTCCCGATGCAACATTTTCTGCTCCATCCCAACTCTGGAGACGTAGATCTCCCGATACATCCAGGGAACCGCCATTAATATTTACACTACCATTTCCTACATAAAGATTTCCATTAACAGTAAGCTTATGGCCATTCAAATTCAACTCATCGGCAATAATATATACATCATCTTCAAATATGGTATCCTCTGTCAACGTCCACCCATAGGTTCCTATACCACTGGATGTGATACGACAACCATTTCGCTCAAATGCACGAGCGCGAACCGAATCATTGTCAAAGAAAACACCTTCGGCACTTGTATTTTCCAGACGTAACGTACCAAAAAGGGAACTTTCATCAGAAAAATGTACCGTCTGCATTTCACTACCACTCAAAATCGTCACATGTGCTTCTTCTGGAGCAAATGCCCCCGCATAAGTGTATCGATCCTGAATAAAGTCACCTTTCAACTCCAGTGTTCCATTGCTCATCAGAACAGAACTTCTTGTATCCACTTTTAAATCACCTTGGATCAATACATAATCCTCCGCATAATGCATGTAAAATCCACTGGTATAATTTGAGTTGAATTGTAAATGTACATTTCCATCACACTGAACACGTCCTCGATTCAGATTCACTGTGCTCTTTTTAATCGCCATGTCGCCCGTTACATGCAATTCTTTCCCATTTACCTGGAAATTCGAAGTAACACTTAAATCTCCGTCTACTACAATGTTCTGAGTCATGGTAAATGTTGCTGTACATGCTACATTTCCTTTGATATGAAGCGATTTTGGATACGTTGTGGACTCTGCAAAATTCACATCACCTGCATAGTAATTATCTTCAAATGTTGTTGTTTTTACAACATTAAGTGCTCCAGTCATAGCGCCAGATTCCACTGTCATATTCCCTGTCACCAACATTCCATTCAAGGTGACACCGGATTCGCTGGTATTGCGCACAATAACATTGGCAATGGCAGATTTTGTGGTAGCGATATCCTGCATAGACACACTCTGCCCTTTATTTCCGTCCAGAACAAGGGTAAAGTCACCAGATGTAGCCATATTTTTCTGAGAAGTCATTGTTACTTGCATGACGTCTCCTGCCACAGAAAGTGTACCAGAAACCAACAAATCGGCATGATTTACAAAGGATGCCATAACAAACGCCCCATTGACATCTACTTTGTCATCAGCATTCTGCATTACAAGAGTTCCCCAGCTACCATTTATCGTCTCCGTTTCCCCTTCACCTATCACATAATTACCATTGACAATCAGCGTTCCATTATTAACTTTAACACATCCACCTTGTTGTTCCAGATTTCCCTGAATCGTAAGGGTATGTCCATTTAGGTCAAGCACACCGCCAGTCAATATAAGATCGCCATCTATCATCTCGTCCCCTGACAGTTTCCACCCCATTCGACCTGCCTTTCCAGTTCGATATACGTTACCATTGGTCTCAAGGTATTTGCAGTTGATTCCATTCTCCGAATATACACCCTCTGCACTTGTATTCTGTATCTCTGTATAGGCAAAATATGACTCTGGACAAGCAAATGTAACTGTCTGAAGACCATCGCCACTTAAAATCACTTTACAATCTCCGCCTACAATAAAGCCATTGGCGTAAGACTTCTTCTCATGCACAAAGTCTCCCTTTAATTCCAAGACTCCATTGGTCATAGACGAACTGGACATGGAGCGAGAACGTGCATAAAAATCACCTTTTACACAAATGTAATCTTCTGCATAAGTCATAGTTAATTCACTATTGTATGACCCATTATACTTAAGTTCCATATCCCCATCACAGATCACACGGCCCCTGTATGGTCGAAGAGAACCATTGTATACGGATACATTGCCATGTACCTGTAATGTCTTTGCATTTACATCTAAAGTGCCGGATTTTATTTCCAAATCTCCATAAATATTCAAAGATTTACTTAATGTAACGTTTCCTTGCGTCATAGCATTTCCATAATAGGTTCCATCTACAAATGTTGTAGAGGAGAAGAATTGCAATTGTCCTGCTGTAGAAACGCCATTACTCCTTACTTCCCCAGTCACCTGAATCGGATTGACGATAACAACCCCGCCTTGTTTTGTGTTCTGTAAGTTCAAGTTCGCAATTTTCATATATGAAGGCGTTTGCAACGAAAAATTCTGCGTATCATTTCCTGACAAAGTAAGCACATGAGTGCCTGCTGTCACAAAGTTATCGTTGGCTTTATATTGAATTGATGTCACATCACCTTTTACCTCAAGTTCACCAGCGGTAAGTTTATCTTTGTGAGAACATACCGATCCCATGACGAAACTACCGTTTACCTTCACGTAATCCGCCTCATTGGTCATCTGAAGATAACCGGAACTTTCCTTATAACTTGGCGCACTTTCCCCTTCTTCCTCTGCCTGAATTCGATAGTCGCCATTTACAATAAGGGAACCACCATTGATATTTACTGTTCCCGCAGGCTGAATCAAATTTCCCTTTACTTCTAAGGTATGACCATTCAGATCCAATTCATCGGAAAGCAGATAAAGATCACCATCGTACACCTCATCTTTTTCCAGACGCCATCCAAATTCACCTTTCTGATCTGTTGTCAGCTTATTTCCATTTCGCTCTAACTTGGCGCAATTGATGCCATTTGGCGCATATACACCTTCTTCACTTTCATTTTCAATACTAACAAAATTGAAGTAAGAATAACTGTCGTCAAACTTCACCGTCTGCAGTCCATCACCTGAAAAGATGGTCTGATGCGTTCCCGTCGCCACAAAATTCCCTTTATTATTTGACGTAGTTTGCGTGAAGTCGCCTTTTAACTCCAGCACTCCAGCCTTCATTGCATTGGCACTGGCATGTGCAGAGTTTACACTCATATTTCCCTTTACAAGCACATAAGCAGCTTCCTCGGTCATGTAAAATCCACTATATTCTGAGTATTTATACTGTATTTCTACATTTCCGTCACAAAGCAACCTTCCTGTATCAATATACATTTGTTTTTGGATATATAAATCTCCTTTTACTTGAAGTTCATAACTCCCCAATCGAAGTATATATTGCGTTACAACATCCCCTTCAACAATCAGATCATTACCTAGTGTTACAGAATATGTATTGGTATAATTTCCGCCAATCTTTGTAAGATTGGTTAACGTAAATGAATCTTTTGTTTTGATATTTCCAGAAAACTGTTTATCCGTAAACGTAGTATTCTTTTGAATAACAAGAGATTCTCCTGTAACCGGATTTTTCTTGTCATTTACATTTCCCATTGCATAAATATCCGTTAATAACACCACGCCCTCTTTGTTTTCAACAATCAAATTGGCAAGTCTGGAATTGATGTTCGAAGACTCTTGCATGGAAAGATTTTGTATCTCATCGCCACACAAACATAATTCAAAATCCGCAGTCATTGCAAGATTCTCCTTGGTGTATGCATTTTTTTGAATTAAGTCTCCTTTGAGATTCAATCTACCTTTTTGTAAATACTCCTCATGGTTAACCGTGGACTCCATCACAAAGTCCCCTTCTACGGTCATTGTATCCTCTGCGTTTTCCATTCTAAGAAGTGCCGATGCCTGTGAATATACGGCCTCATCTCCACTTCCTTTGCACGTCTGAGCGCGATAATCCCCTTTCACCACAAGATTTCCACCATTTACCTTAATGGTACCATTCATGTGGTTCAGATTACCTTCTACGGTAAGGGTGTATCCGTTCAGATCTAATGTATCACCAATGAGAGACAGGTCGCCTGAAATGGTTTCGTCTCCGCTCAATGTCCAACCATAAGTTCCTTCGATTCCTGTCTGAATTTTTGTATTTCCGCGCTCCATTGTAAGAGACTGAACCAGTCCCTCTGTATAAATTCCTTCTTCACTGTCATTTTGGAAAACAACATGATTAAATCGGGATGCCGGTGAGGCAAATGAAATCGTCTGCTTTTCGTCTCCAGAAAAAATCACCTTATGAGTGTGGGAAGGCACAAAATTGGCTATACTACCACTACTGGAGGAATTCGTTTTCTGTGCAAAATTTCCTTTGATTTCGATATTTCCCGCTGTGAGATTATAACGATTGTATCGTGATTGATATGTAAAATCGCCCTTTACAAGAAAATAGTCATTGGCATCTTCCATTTTCAAATATCCATCACCAGTGAAACTATAACTCCCATCGCACAATATTTCTCCACCATTAAAAACAATGGTTCCACCGGTGTGACTGATATTTCCTCGTACTTCAAGACGATATCCATTGAGATTCAATGTATTACTTTTGGCAGTAAGATTGTTTACAACCATATCTTGTGTCAAAGTATAATTGGAAGAAACGATGAGATCCGCTACGGTTTGGGATGAATCCCCATTTTCCGACGACCGCGCATTTGCAGAACTCGCCTTACTTTCTTGCATTTCTATGGTTTCTGTCTCGAGTGTTTCTGCTGCTTGCGCCACTGGCATCCCTGGGGATACACATTCCACAAGCAACGCACACAGCAAAGCCGTTCCTATCATCTTACGAAACGACTTTTGTTTTTTCTTGTTGTTCATGATTTGTTCTCCTTTTGTTTATAGAAACATAATACTTCATTCTAATTGTTACACAAAAGGGAATTTATGTCAAATAACTAAATGATTATACTTTTTCTCTTTTACTTAAAGTATAGATATTATCTATGAAGGCTGCAAGAGCAAATAAAAAATCTTTTTTACTAATCATTGCTCCGTTACCGAAAATGTTCGAATTCCATTTTGGGAATCCATGTCACTTCCTTTGTTGTACCAGAAAACGTATCTTTCTCCATGTCTCTATACTCTTCTCCATAATATTCACATCGAGACAATTGACTACAATCTTTAAAAGCTGCTGCTTCTAACCTTGTCAGTTTCTCACTTAATACAATCTTACATATCGAATCACAACCTTGAAAAGCAGATGCACCAATCACTTGCAAATCATCGCCAAATCGAACATCTACCAATCTATCACAATTCTGAAATGCCTTGTCCGAAAGCGCTTTCATTGCATTTGGTAACTCAACATTTTCAATTTTAGTATTCGAAAGTCGCACCTCTTCCAAATAAGCACAATCTCGTAATGAAATTCTTCCACTCACTTCTAGGTCAGATAACTCTAATGCAGTGATTCGATACATCTCATCTTTTTGTTCCCATTTCACGCCTTGCCATGATTCCGGTTCATCCAAATTCCATTTCAATATTTGGTTATTACTCTGTTGCATCGCAAATTCTTTCAAAGCAAGAACATCTTGAGAAAAGTAACCACCCTTTTTCTCCGATACAATATGTAAATCATTGTGTCCTAGTACAACTTTAGAACCATTCAACATTTTCTCTCCATTTAGGAAGTATTGGTGATTGTTTGGAATTTCTCCCAATTCAATTCGAAGTTCTGTGCCTGGCAAGAACATATCTCCACTGTGAATCTGTCTATTCTTTTCAAATACTGCAACAGAATCAACAAAATTCACTAAAACACCATCGCCGCTATGAATTTCCATTCGATTTTCTGATTTATCTTCACTTTCATTCCGAAGCTGATATACAACTCTCGAAAGTGTTTCTACTTTTTTTGCCGCTTGTGACCGCATCGCAGCACCACTGGCAATCGACGTATTCCACCATGTAGACTTCTTTGAAGTCACACCATAAAAAACTAATTCCAATGATTCAGGATAAAAGATTTTCAAACAACCGTTCTCTTTATCATAGTAGGTTTCGCATCCATTTGGATAATCGATTTTTATCTTCTCTATTTCCTCTAACATATCGATTTCAGCCTGTTCAGCAATCTCGTCACATTTTTCACGAAGGCATATCACAAAGCCTTTTTCTTGACGAATATATTTAAACAAAAACAACTCCTTATTTTCTTCAAGCCATTCGTTTACTGAATATGCGTCATCTGCTAAATCAACCTTAACAAGGAATTTGTAGCAACCTGCAAAAAAGACACCAAGAATAACGCTGAAAACAAGCATTCCTGTATACATATATCGAACCAATTTGCTGTGGCCTTTCACACTGATTCGTACCATACATATTACAATAATCATAATTGCAATCCCGGTTACTACAAGCAATTCAAATATTGGATATTGGTGATTCTCTAATACGATATCGAAAGATTCATAGAGCACATATGTAAATCTCATCACATGCACAATCACAAACAAAAACAGGGCTACAATACTGATTCGAATCCCTATAACCTCTGCTCCTTTCTGCTTATTTTGTTTGATCAACTTCTTTAGAGCTTCTAGTAAAACTCCTACCACAATATTATTTAACACAATAAAAAGTTGAACCCCAATCAAAAACATGGCTCGAATAAATCCATAGTCATAATCTATCTGATATGCACCCCCTACAAAAAGCCCCACACCCACACATCCTATCATGATCGTTAAGATGTAATACAAAATCAGATACTTTCGATCCGTTATTTCTGTTATTATGAAACAAATCGCCATCTGAACAACAATGTTCATGGAGCAAAATAGTCCCAGCCACTCCCAATCATTGCTTGTCCTTTGTAAACAATGCATAGAAGTTCCCCAAAAGATATTAACAATAGTAGTTAGAAATAACACGAAAACTATGTTCTTTTTACTCTTTGGCATTATATTCACCGTCTCCTTTTCCGAATTGCGTCATGAATGATATGCAGCCACAAAATCACAAACCAGATTACTATTTGCAATACATAGAACAAAAACATCCAGTCATCAACAAATTCACAAAACCAAATCATTTCTCCAAAAGAAAACGCCAACAATGCTCACTGCGATTGCAGCTTTGCTTGCTTGTTTCACTTCGTCTTCACCGCCTTCGTGCTCGATACATAAGAATAATATTTCTTACCATTAGCCACTTTGTACCCACACACGTTAAAGTAATACGTCGTTTTGGGCTTTAAGTTACGCAGTGTGATTTTGTTCTTTTTCCAACTCTTTGTCTTTACTATCTTTACATTACGCGTATATTCTTTACGAAAACGCACTTCATACCCGGATACATTTTTATTTTTCTTAAACGTAAATGTAATCTTATTTTTCTTTGCTTTGCACTTTGTAAGCTTAACTTTCGGAACCACTATTTTTCTAGCATGCTGCTTCTCGTAATAAACAAAATTCGAACCCGCGCGCTTTGCTATTTTCTTGCATTCCTTTTCAATATCTTCCACAATAAGATAATTGTAGCTACAATACAGATAAGTCAGGGAAGTATTTTTCCCAAATTTAAGCTCCTTTAACTTGCTATTGGAACATGACAAGCTCTCGAGTTTCTTGCATCCAGAAATGTCTAGGGATGTAAGTTTCGTTCCACCACAATAAAGCCCTAACAGATATTTTAAATTGCTGACTTTCAGAGAACCGGTCACCGCTTTCCCTGTCAATTCCAGATTTCGCACATAGTTGACACCACCAATTGTCTTCCATGTAACACCTTCCCAGGTAGAAATACTGTTTTTCTCCCACCCCAAAACAGAAGCATTATTTTTGTGAGACAGAAATTTCTGAATGGCTGCCACATCCTTCTGGCAGTATGGCGCTTGTAAATCCACATACTGTGACTCACACAATGGGTTAAATCCCTTATCTTTCACCGCTTGGATCGCTGCTGTCATCTGCGGATCCATCTCTGTATCCAGATAATTGTCTGTACATTTCAAATATTTTAAATTATTTAAATCGCCCCAAATGATGTTTCGCAACTTATTATCTCCCACATCTACCTCTTCAAGCATATCACAATCGCTTAAATCCAGTGTAGTAATGTTGTTGTCTATAAATATGAGTTCTTTCAGCGAAGTACACCCTTTCAAGATCAGTCCATCAAAATCGGTATAAATACACTCTAGCTTTTCCAATTTATCAAATCCCGTCAAATCCAATATCCCACCGATAGACACCAACGGAAAATCAATTTCTGTAATGCGATCGTTTTGAATCTTGACTCCTTGCCACGTGGATGTATCATTGATGTCCCACTTCAATCTCTTATATAATGGCACGTCCACAATCTGAAACGTTTCATCATACATTTTCTGCTCTTGTCTCAAAAACTCTTGAAACACTTCGATATCGGTAGCTGTCTTTGCCTGGGCTACTAGAACTTGTCCCATGCCAATTATCACAAACAGAACCAATACCGTAATCCACTGCACCACACTTTTTCTCTTTCTTGTAAACATTTTTGTAAAACTCCTTTTCTTTGTTTTTACTTTTTGATTTGATTATTTACTAACATTGCGAAAATCAACCTAAAATTGGCTCATTGGACCTAAAAGTTTAATTTCGCTATTCAAAATCAGTTAGCAGATCAATTAACAATGCTCCATCCGATATAACTAAACCACATAATACAACAACACAACAAACCAAGCACACCCTATACCATTTCTCATCATCCGTTTTTGTCCTCAGTCTCAAAATGCATGATATCAGAAAAATCCGAAGAATAATCATTCCCTCCAACATTCCCCATACTAAAGCAAAAGGATTATCGGCATTATAACATATATACATATAATTTGCAAAAACTGCCAACACGATGTCCCATAGAAAAAAACGCCTAAGACTGCACTGCTCTTTTTTATAAGCACACACATATATTACAAGCAATACAGGAAAATTAATATAATAAATCCAAAGTTCGTCTCCTGTAATATCCATATAGATAGAGGAAACTATCGTGAACCAGAAAAAAGCATTTGAAAGCAATGCCACTCAAAATAATTTTTTTTGGATCCGCCGTCATTTTTGCCCCCATATACAAGTTGGATACACAAAATAAAAAAACAAATCATCAAGTGAAACACAAAATATGTCAGAATATCTTCTGTAAAGTTGCGTTGAACAAGTAAAGCACTAATTGACGAAAACAATGCACTTGCTATACCAAATATGATCACCCACATTCTCAACTGTGCATTTGTCTTTCGTTTGACAACTTCCCTCACAATCACATATAGCAAGCCATAAGCTATCAATGTCACTGGAAAACAAACGATTTATGTTTGTTTATTTTGCGTCAAAAAAATCATTGTGCCCCAGTAAACTACACTCATGACCAATGCGCTTATCATGCCAGACATCACACTCTTACTCTTATAACTGTTCATCTTCTCACCTACAATTCATTCCGCAATATTTGTCGCTAAAGCTCCCAGTAAAAGAACAGAATAATACCATTTTGAACCTACCACTTTATACAACCCGTAGGGTATCAATTTTTATTGTACAACATCATTTTAACTAAAAGCACAATCAACTCAATTACTTATTCCAAAAATGAAACATGTTTTTAACCTCATCTTTCTACAAAATCTTACTTCCCTTACACAAATATAATGGAGATATTATATCTTGGATTGGTGACGTGGAAAAGGTACTCGGTTGTAGAGTGTTCATTTTGTAACTATCCCCTGAGCCCGCCCTCTACATTCGCATTTCGCACTCTCTACGAGTGCTCACTCGCTTTATCAAGGCTTAAATGCTCATTTTAGGGGCTCTGAATAGTTATTTTTTATGTTTTTTATCATAACGAAAACAGAAACAGGTCAATCGCAAATACAAACGCTGCCAGAAACAGAAATGCCGACAACTTGGCATTGTATATTTGCCTATCCGCAACATATCCTTCCCACTTTGCCTTACCAATGGTATGAACAATTCCACCACCCAAAAATACATGAAGTAGAATCCATCCTTCCGCCATTGCAAAAAACAAAGCCCCCACCATACTACTTTCATCTCCCGTGATTTCTCCAATAATACAAAAAATCGTCGTAAACAATACACCAAAACCAATTGTATATAGGAAAAAGCCAATTCCCCACAAATCGTATCCTTCAATTTCACAAATCCATATTAGAATCATACTAGCCAAAGTAATTACACATAAACATAATTTAAAATACTGAACAAATTCTATTCCTGGTAATAGAATAAAAAAGAGCCAATAGAATAAATTTATACAAAGTGCTGAAATTACCTTTATATTTTTCATGATAAACTCGTCTCCTTTTTTCACTGATTCGTTTACCTATAGTTTTTTTCGTTCTTTCAATATGGAATAAGCAAAATATAGCACAATCCACAAAAACATATGTGGTATAAACTGAAATATATAGCCAAAATCTAGCGCCCATCCAGAATCCCAATAAAAGTTTGCAGCCACCATTTCCAAAAAAGATAACAATGGAACCCCCAAGAAAAATCCTTCTTCAAATTTTTCTATCCATTTATCTGGATAAAAAACTCCACCAAAAAGATAAAAGCCTGATATTTGAGTTATGACTATAATTACTCCACCCCACCCGCTCATTCCAACTAATAACACTGTCCCCCAATATAATCGATTCAATATTAGCGCTGACAAAAATCCGAATATAAAATTCATTGATTTAGATTTCTTTTTTGTTTCATTCACATTTTCCATAAAAAAACTTATACCAAAACTAATCCACAAGCATAAGAAGCTGATTAAAAAAAACAAATAATCCTGTCCTATGTCATCAGGCAACTCTCTTAAATACCACATACAAAAAAAGGAAACTAAACTTAATCCTCCAAAAAACATAAATATCTCTCTTGTTCGGTTATATTGTCGCAAAAGAAAATATCGTATGATACAATAAATGAGTAGTTGTAGTTCAAAAACAACTGCAATTATAACAGTTGTCATACTATATTCTTCATACAAAGTAATTGTCCACAATGGACACCAATAAAGCATATTGATGATAACAACTGTTAATATATTAACTAACCACCATAAAAAGGTATTATCTTTTTTCACTGTCTCTTCCTCCATATGTATAAGCCGCCATATGGACAAAAGAAAATTTATTTATTCACTCTATGTCCATATAACGCTTATTAAAATAAACTAATTATCTCATCGCTTCACCTTAACCTTCTTCCACTTCGAA
>JAZNJZ010000022.1:0-18437 GCA_045578325.1 Eubacterium sp. | reverse complement strand
GTGATTTTTCTGGAAAATACGCCTGCACCAATGTCCGAATTTCGTACTCTGCACGAAAATCCCGATTCTCTTTTAAAGCGATGCTCGGCAACTGATCCAGCCAGTACGTTTTTTCTCCATAAATTCCTTTTGCCTCGCATGTAACAACCGAGTCCTCACGCACATCAATGTATACTTCATATTTTCCTTCTTCTGGCTCGTATTCTGAGAAATCCACGCCTTCCACTTGCAGATCGGTATAGCGTTCCAATAACGGAAGAACTGTCACCGAGAACGTCGTGTAATCTGCTTCGTACATTTCCAAAACACGCTGCTCCCGCCAGTAATTAAATCCGTAAGAATACAAACTACGCTCATTGCCTTCCGCATGGTTCACTGCCATCAAGCAAAGCAATTCCCTCATATTTTTTCCATACTTTTCAGAACAGATGTAAATACATTTTTCCCACCATACATAACACCCTGTCACGCCAGGGAAAAACATAATCTCTGGGAACGTAATGGTGGTACGCTTCCCCTTTCCGTCCATCACTTCTTCCAATTTCACAGGCAATGGAGGGTCCTTTCGCACCACAGGCACCTCTACTTTTCCAGACTCGTAGCCTTCCACCCAGATGGTTTGCCCCTCCATAATCTCTGCCAAGGCATCCCACATTTGAGGTTGCATTTTCAGATAGCGATGATCCCCATGGGAAAACATTTGTGAATCAGCTCCACCATCCACATAGCGCTGCAAAAATCGCAAAAATGGTATTGTTTCCTTTGTAAATGCCTCTGGGGTGTGCACAAATGCCAACTTTTTCCCATAGACAACAAACACGCGATTCCTCACATTTTCCACAAAGATTTCTATATTTTTCACCACATAATACGCCGCATTTCCCACTCGAAGGGAAAGTTCCTGCGCCTCTGGACTTACGTGCAATGTCACCTCCAGCTTCACATCTCCCAGGGAAACTTCTTGGCAAAATTCATTCTGTTGCTTTTGCATCAAGTCTCGCATTAAGGTAGTCAGTTCTTCCGACGTTTCCGGCTGAATAGTAATATTGGAAAATAATCTGCCCGACGCTGTAGCCACCGATGGCGTAGGTTCTGGCGTCATCCATGACATATCCGCTTCTTCCTTCTCATCCAAGTCACCGTACACACTTATCTCTTCATCGTCATAGATAATATACTCATCTCCCGGATTGCTGGAACGCAAAAAAAGTTCCACTTCCTCGTCAAAATCCTCTTCCCAGTCATTATACGTCAATGCCGTCGCCACCAAATGTTTACAAAAGCCACCATATTTTTTATATGCCGGACAATCACACATGCCATCTTGTATCTGGATTTTACAGGCATTCCCAATCTTCTTTACTGTAAGAACCGTATCATAATTGTTCCCATAACTTCCTTCTACACTTCCCGTCAGCGAAAACACTCCCCCAGACATATTCTCCATAACAAGATACGACACCCCATCTAACTCCATCAACCGCTTCCCCTTATGGTACGTAGTCGGCAACGCCGCCTTTTTTTGAATCTCCTTCTCATCTAACATAAATTGCTCCCCCTCTTACAAAAGTGCATTGCCTCTTTCCAGACAATGCACTTATCATTACTTATTTTTCCTTCTTCCACACCGTTCCGGTCAAACCAACTTCATCCTCGTAAAACACAGGGTCTTCTCCCTTTTTCTTCTTGTCTTCATAGTGTTTCAGCACCTTAAAGGCAATCTTACTCAAAAGGAATATTGCGATAATGTTTACAATTGCCATAAATCCCATGGTAACATCCGCGATGTTCCATACAAGAGAAAAGTCCGCCTGTGCTCCCAGAAACACGGCCAACACACATGTGCCACGGAATACATTCAAAAGCACCTTGCTATTTTTGATAAATAAGATGTTGGACTCTGCATAAAAATAGTTTCCAATGACGCTACTAAAGGCAAACGCAAAGATAGAAAACGTAATAAAATGAATGCCCCACTGTCCCACATTGCTACTGATAGCAGCCTGACAAACGGAATTCCATCCAGCACACCACTCTGACCTTCCACACCGGATACGAGAAGCATCATCGCCGTACTGGAACAGATTATTATCGCCATTATAACATAGAAAGAGGTCCATCGCAACATCCGTCGCCATGAACCTCTTTGTTAATCTTAGTATGATTGACTTTTACTCGTCGTAATCTTCATCGTAATCTTCGTCGTAATCCGTTTCATAATCCGCCTCTGTTGCTTCGCGAACATAAATCGTCGCTTCTTGCCCAGCCCCTGAATTGCTGTATGATTTTACTGCAATGTAGTAGGTCTGGTCTGCTTCTAATTCGGACACAATTTTAAAGTTTAATCCTTCTCCTGCATCATCGTTGGTTTTAAGCACCCCTTTATCACTATCACAAAGATAACCAATGGTATCCGTCGAAGATTCTGAATAGAAACAGTACGCACCGCTGGTTTCTGGAACAAATTCATAGTAAACCACCTGATCCACCAACGTCGTATTGAGTGGACTATCCGTAGTAATTGTACCACCTGCCACGTTTGCTTGACTCACAATCGTTACGGTTGCTGTACAACTTTCAATATCGGTAAATGTAGCCTTCAATTTATAATATGTGTCATCATTTAGACAACTTCCCTGGATTTCTGATTGCCCATCTATATACACCAAGGCACCTTGTCCCACAGAATAGGAATCGCCATCTTCATCCACTTCATACCATTTGGCATTGGAAAGATCAATCTCATTTGATGTAAGCGTAACCGGATATACTGGAAGTTGCAAATCAAGTGTTTTCTCCGCTCCCGCCATCTCAACGCCATAACAACTATAGGATAATCCATTTGCGTAACATCTCACATCATAGAGGCCATCTGGAACAGAAAAATACATACCCGTTTCGTCCGTCTGTGTTTTAACTTCCTCACAATACTCATCATTCGAATCCACATTGTTTGCGTAGCCATAAGCATTTTGATACATGCTGGCATCTATGTCATTTCCCTTGATATCTTTTAACTTCACATAGATTCTTTTTGCAGCTTTCACATCAACATCCCATACAAATGAACTTCGAACACCAAAATCGTAGGCATCCGTTATCTCAATCTGAACATTTGCTGTACCTACGCCAAATTTACCATCAGCGTAGCCATAGCCGCCTTCCTCCATGGATGCGCGGACGGAAGAACCTGTGCTCTGATCCGTTACCATACAGTTGTATTCGCCACTTCCACCTGCCACATAAAAGATTCCAAACGCTTCTGTCTTGGCTCCTTCTTCTGCAAAATGATGACTAGGCAAGCAATACGTCACGATTGTGTTGGCATCACCGACTAACCATCTGCATGCCATTGTGTACTTATTCCCAAGTTCGTCTTCATAGTGAACGACTGCTGAGCTAATTCCCACCTGTTGAATGGAACCTGAAATGCGGACATACTCCTCTCTTTCATTGATTGTGTAAGTAAGTCCATCCGCCACCTCAACACTCGTTACTTTGGCATATCCATAAGTGTCATCCATATATATTTTTCGATTAATGGATGCTCCCATTTCTGATATATATATATATGAATTTGTAAACTCGGTTACTCTTTCATAAACCGTTTCTTGGGATGCTGTTCCGGTTCCATTCAAACCAGTCACTGTAACCTGTACATACTGATTCAAGCTAATTGTAGTATCTTCTGCATCCACCTTCACTACGTAAGTTTTCTTATCACTTGTAGTAACACTTTCCACTGTCAAAGTTCGATTGTATGTACCATTTGCATATCGTTTCTTATGCACAGTAAAATTGTCCTTTGTCAATTCCTGCTCTGAACTGAGCACCACATGAATCGTATTGGCGTTAACAACAGCTACCGACGCAAGGGTTACCGCTGCTATCGCAGGTGGATTGGTTGGTGTCGTGGTGCTATCGACCGTATTGTTTTTGTTCGGTGTTTTGTTGGTTTCCGTATTCTTCTTCACGGTAACTTTACACTGCAGCTTTTTCTTTCCTACCTTAGCTACAATCGTCGTTTTTCCAACTTTTTTTGCCGTCACTTTTCCATTCTTAACCGTTGCTACTTTTTTCTTAGAAGAACTCCATTTTACCTTTTTCTTGGTGTTCTTCACTTTCAACTTTACGGTTTTTCCCACCTTCAAAGTCACTTTGGTTTTGTTAAGTTTCGGTTGCTTCTTCGCGGCAGAAGCAGAGACAGGCATCGATACCACTAAGGATAATGCCAATACCGCACTTAACACACGTTTCGCATTTCTCATTACTTCATCCTCCTTATCATTGATATACACACCCTATTATACATCATTTCCCAAGAGGATACAATAACAAGTCAATCCTACTCCTCCACGTCTTTCTCATACTCCAGCACATCACCCGGCTGACAATCCAGCGCTTCGCAAATAGCTGACAAGGTTGAAAACCGTATTGCTGACACTTTTCCAGTCTTGATTTTAGAAAGATTCACGTTGGATACACCCACTTTATCACTAAGTTCGTTTAAGCTCATTTTTCGATCCGCCATAACGCGGTCCAATCGTAATACAATTCCCATTTTTCCACACTCCTTCTTATAATGTCTCATCGGATTCCTGCTGAAGAATCGCACCATACTGGAAAATGTATGCCAGTGCAAGGATTACAAGAACGATGATAATCATAGAAATATCAATACTAAAGTCCAAGCTGTTGGAACCTGACATCCAAATCTTGGATTCAAAGTATCCTACAACAGTAGAAACCACTGACCATGGAATCAAAGAACACGCAAACTGCTTCATGCAACGAATTACCGTATCCTCAAACGGAGACTCACAATCACGAAATGCCTTTGCCAGACGTCCTGCAAATATCACACTAGCAAACAAAAATGCCAAACTAATTGCTCCACCAGCCAATGCCCAAGTGCAACTTCTCATATCAAAAGTAGTTAATTTACCATCTGCTACAAGCTGCAACTTTGAACCTTCTGTCTTTACATCCGATACATCCATTTTGTTTCCTGCATAATCAATATTGGAACTCTTTTCTACATTTTCCACAATCTCTTCTTTGGTCCCGCTTTTTGCAAAAATGTCCTCACCGAAGTTGGAAAGGTCTACTCTTACATCTGCCGTTCCTGTCATGTCTACTTGAACCATATCTTTAGGAAGAATTGCTGTGACAATCATACCGATGATACAAGCCACCAACGAAATTCCTACTAAAATCTTTGTGATGAGTGCAAGTACCGCTCCCACTTTTCCCATTTCATTAATTTTTTGAATCGCTTTTTCTTTCATAATAAAAACCCTCCGTTATGTATATTTTTGTACAAGCATTTTCGCTTACATTCATGCTTGCTATGGTTATACTATAACAGAGGGTTTTATCTTTGTCAACTACTTTTTAATGTTTTTCATTAAATATTTTACGGAATGTGTTTATTTTTTTGTTTTATCTGTACTTTAAACCTCTTTATTAATCTTACGTGACATCTCTGTTCCACAAGAAACTGTTCATCACTCTTCCCAGAACAGTTCATCCAGCGTCCGATCCAACACTTTGCAGATCGAGCGACAAAGATTAATGGTGGGATTATAATCTCCCTTCTCAATGGCACTGATGGTCTGGCGGGAAACTCCCACAGCTTCTGCCAGATCCTGCTGTGACATATCGAGGGCTGCTCTTGCGGATTTCATCTTCAAATTCTTCATATTAATCATCCTCCCTCTTATCCATCGCACTCTTCACCAACAAAATGATAAATATAACGATAAACAATATTCCACAGAGAAAGTTGATACAGTTGGAATTAACTACGCCATTCTCTATCATGTTGCCATGTGCAATCTGTAAAATTCCACCACAAAAGTTTATAATACCAACTAGACAAAAAACAAGCATGATAACTTTCTTATTCTCATTCAATGCAAAATAGCTATCTTTTAAGATGCAATAGCTGGCATATACGCCCACACCTACAAGAATGCTTACATAGTGGATTACACCACTTTCTACTGGCAATGGCATTTCACCCGAATCGAATATAATCGCAAGCACATTAATCACCATCATAGAAAAGAAACCATATCGATATGCTGTTCCTCTTATCAACTGCTGTCTTTCATCATACCTACACTTTCTAGACTTATCCGTTTTGGTAAGTTTCAATAAAATTGCTACAATCACAATTCCCACAAAGACTCCTGTAAATACTCCTAATAATTTTGCTGTATTCATACTTATTCACTCCTTTTAATTTGTTCGCAGATTCTTATGTCGTACGTCCATGTCATTCTGCTACGTTTTTCTTGTTTACAAGCATAGAATATCATACATTTGTCATCTTGTCAACTATATTTTACATAAATATTTTTATTTTTTACCTTTTTCCAACTTAACAAAGGAGAGAGCATGCTGATTAACTTGCATAAAAAGTGTCCTTGCCCTATCAATTCTTATACTCCTCTTCCCAAAACTCACAATTCTTCCGTGCCGTCTCTTCAATCGCCTCACCATGTCCCGTCAATGCCGCAAAGGGCGCAAACTGCGCTGCCCGGTCACTCCGCGCCATCTGCGGCCTCGTCTTAGACTGATGATGTGGCAAATGAATGATATCGTCATATTTATGCATATCCCCTTGACTATCCTTCCACATAACAAATCCTCCTTACGCCTTATGCCCGCCAATCTGCCGATTTCGTTCCATGGCAGTAGCGCCTTCCTCTAGATTCATTCCTTTCAAAACTGCATTCTTCCCATACCGTTTCTTTATGTCAAGCATGGCTTGCTGGATCTTCCGCTCCTGCTCACGCGCATGTTTTCTCTCCGCGTCCTTCTTATTCTTTTCCTCATAATCCACAAATAATTGCAACTGCTCATACTGCTGCCCTTTAACCACCGTCTCCTCCTCCACCACACGATTCAGTGAAATATTGATTCGGCGAACCAGTAAGTTCGGATCCACAATCCGCTCGTACAAATCCGTAACATTCTGTATCATAAGTCGGGAAGAAGACGTGGACTCCTCCATGTTGATTGTTCCGTGAGCATGCTTGGGCACCCGCCTTCCATAGTGATCTGTGGTCACTGCACCATGATACCGTTGCTTTCTCTCTGGATCCGTGAGATTGGAAATATCATATCCAACCGTAAGAACAATCTGATCTGTCACTAGCCCCTTATCCACCAGATCAAGTGCCAGCAAATCCATCATCTCTCGCACCACTAATCGTGCTTTTTCAAATGAATATGGACAATGCAACACCTGACCGGAACCAAGACTATTTACACTTGGCTTATATGACTTAACATCTTGCATCGTACATGGCTCCCATCCCCAAGCATGATCAATTAGTAATTCTGCATTAATGCCAAACATCTTATAAAGCAAATCTTCGTTGTAATACTCTCCTGGCTTCCCAATGGAACAACGCGCGATATCCCCCATCGTATACAATCCACAGCCTTCTAACTTCTTTGCATACCCTCGGCCCACACGCCAAAAATCCGTCAAAGGGCGATGATTCCACAACAATCTCCGATAACTCATCTCATCCAACTTGGCAATCCGCACGCCTTCGGAATCTACCTCAATGTGCTTCGCCACAATGTCCATGGCCACTTTCGCAAGATACAGATTGGTCCCGATACCCGCTGTCGCAGTAATCCCCGTGGTCTCGTATACGTCCCTCACCACCTGCTTTGCAAATTCCCTTGGCGTCTTGCCACTTGCCCCCAGATATGGCGTCACATCCATAAACACCTCATCAATGGAATACACATGAATATCCTCTGGTGCCACATATTTTAAATACACATCATAAATTCTAGAACTATACTCAATATAAAGAGCCATGCGAGGTGGCGCCACAATATACTCCAATTTCAAAGACGGATTCATGGCATTGACTTCTCTTACTTTCTGTACCACTTCAAACAAGCGCGCACGCCCACCAATCCCATAGGCTTTCAACGAAGGGGATACAGCAAGACAAATGGTCTTCTCCGTCCGACTCTCATCTGCCACCACAAGATTTGTAGTCAACGGATCCAGACCTCTCTCCATACATTCCACCGAAGCGTAAAAAGACTTCAAATCAATGGCAATATAGGTACGTTCTTCTACCATTTTCGCGCCACATCCTTTCAATAAGATTACCCATATTTTACACCGAACACCTGTTCGTGTCAAATGGAAAATATCCCCTTCTCTTACTTGCCAAAACCGCCTTCCTATGGTAAGATAGTCAAGTATTACTACATATTGAAACGTCGCAGTTTGGCGATGAAAAAAAGAAAAGAGGTATTTTATCATGAAAAAGAAATTACTTGCACTTTTACTTGTTGGTGCCCTTGCCGTATCTGCCCTCACTGGTTGCGGTGAAAAAGCGGATAATGGCGATGTTTCCAAGAAAACAACATTTACCGTAGGTTTTGACGCTGAGTATCCACCATACGGTTACATGGATGACAACGGCGAATACACTGGTTTTGACCTCGAGATGGCTGCAGAGGTGTGCAAACTCAATGGTTGGGAGCTTGTAAAACAGCCAATCGCTTGGGATAACAAAGACAACGAATTAGACTCTGGTGCCATTGATTGTATTTGGAACGGATTCACCATCAACGGTCGTGAAGACGACTATGCATGGTCCGATGCTTATGTAGACAATAGTCAGGTTATCGTTGTTCCAAAAGACTCCGGTATCGCTGCTTTAGCAAATCTCGCTGACAAAACAGTTGGCGTACAGGCTGCTTCTGCCGCTTTAACCCTTCTTCAGAGCACAGAAGATGGTGGTCAGAAAGCACTGGCTGACACATTCAAAGAGCTTCATGAATTTGCAGACTACAACACTGCCTTTGTTGAATTGGAAGCAGGATCCCTTGATGCCATCGCAATGGATATCGGTGTGGCACAGTACCAGATCAAGAACCGTGGTGAAGGTAAATACATCATCTTAGATGAGCACCTGAACGCTGAAAAATACGGAATCGGTTTCAAAATCGGCAACGAAGCGCTTCGTGACAAAGTCAATGCTTCTTTGCACGAGTTGAAAGCCAATGGAACCTTTGATAAATTAGCAGAAAAATACGAATTAAGCGATATGACTTGCTTAGAGTAAGGAGCTATTACATATGAATTTTTCCACAATGCTTACACAGATGTCTGAGGGTATGCTAAGTACCCTCGGCATCTTCTTTCTAACATTGATATTTTCCATTCCCCTTGGTTTTCTAATAACCTTTGGGCGAATGTCAAGATTTCGAATCATCAGTGGTATCACTCGCTTTTTTATTTCCATTATGCGAGGAACTCCCCTTATGGTTCAGTTAATGGCGGTGTACTTCTTTCCAAATTTTGTTCTCGGACTTCCTATTCGTTCCTGGCGTTTTCCTGCAATCATCGTCGGCTTTTCCATTAACTATGCCGCCTATTTTGCAGAAATTTATCGCTCCGGTATTGAGGCCATTCCAAAGGGACAGTATGAGGCAGCTTCGATTCTGGGCTACAATAAAATTCAGACCTTTGTGAAGATCATCTTGCCACAGGTCATTAAAATCATTCTTCCAGCAATGACAAACGAGATTATCACTTTGGTAAAGGACACCTCTCTTGCGTACTCTCTTTCCTATATGGAAATGTTCAGCATCGCAAAACAGATTGCTGCCCGTGAAACAACTCTGATGCCATTTGCCATCTCTGCTGTTTTCTACTATGTGTTTAACCTGATTGTAACCATTGTAATGGAACGAATCGAAAAGAAAATGAATTATATCAAGTAAAGGAGGGTGCCCATATGAGTTATTATCTTGAAATGAATCATGTAAAAAAATCCTTCGGTGATCTGGAAGTATTAAAAGATATCTCCATCCAGGTCCACGAAGGGGAAGTGCTCTCCATTATCGGTCCATCCGGTTCTGGTAAATCCACTCTCTTACGTTGTGCGACACTATTGGAGAAAATGGATTATGGGGATTTGTCATATCTCGGAACGCCTGCCGCTGAAATTGTGAATGATTCTACGTTATATGCCAAACATGCAAAACTGGAAAAAATCAAAGAATCCTTTGGTCTGGTGTTCCAGAACTTCAATCTTTTTCCGCATTATACCGTGATGAAAAACATCATTGATGCACCGATTCATGTGCAGAAACGTCGAAAATCAGAAGTTGTAAAAGAAGCAAAGGAACTTCTAAGAAAAATGGGGCTGGAAGACAAAGCGGATTACTATCCAAGTCAGCTTTCCGGTGGCCAGCAACAGCGTGTGGCCATTGCCCGCGCATTGGCATTGAAGCCAAAAGTTCTTTTCTTCGACGAGCCTACTTCCGCTCTCGATCCGGAACTTACCGGCGAGGTTCTTAAAGTAATCAAGTCCTTAGCGGAAGATCGAATGACCATGGTCATCGTAACCCACGAAATGGAGTTTGCCAAAAACATCTCTGACCGCGTAGTTTTCATGGACCAAGGTGTGGTGGCATTGCAAGGAACTCCAGAGGAAGTATTTGGATCAACTCATGAGAGAATGCAGGAGTTTTTGGGGAAGATGCAAAAATAATTCTTGTACAAATAATAGAGCAGTTGACAAATATAATACATTTGCGGACACACTCTCGTTCGAAAAATAACGTAACAGTACTAAATTCGCGAATAAATCGCTCATTAAGTGCTGACGTTATTTAACGGTCCTGAATTGTATCATATTTGTACAACTGCTTTTTTATTTTACAATATTATTTCCTTATCGTCCGCTTTCCTCCCACACTGGCTTTCCTCCCCCTACTCTTTCTTTTCACGCTCTAATCTTCGGATGCAGTATCGATATGCTGGTATCAGGAAGGCATCTGCCAATACCCAGGCGATGGGACTGGCAAGACAAGCGGCAATATAGCCAAAGCTTGGAACCAAACCAAATCCCACGAAGCTTCGTCCAACCATTTCTGCCACTCCGGCAAAGATTGCCAATTTCCCGAACCCAAGCCCTTGGATGGAAAAGCGAACGATGTTTACTAGGGCATGGGTAATAAAGAACATACTGTTCCATTTCAAAAATATTCCCACATTTTGAATTATTTCTACTTCTGTAGAATCCACAAAAAACAGGGCAAAGTGGCTTCCAAATCCAATCAACACCGCTGCTGCCACGACCGAATATACCGCCGACACAATACTGCATTGCACCATTCCTTTTGTCACACGGTCCAGTTTCCCTGCCCCCATATTCTGACCGGCATAGGTGGCCATGGTAGAACCAAAGGCATCAAATGGACAAGCACAAAACATATAAATTTTCCCGCCGGCAGTCAAGGATGCCACAGCCACAGAACCAAGTCCATTTACTGCCGTCTGCAAAATAACGCTTCCGATGGCCGTAATGGAATACTGAAGTCCCATGGGAATTCCCATGCCACACAGGCGACGGATACAATTTATCTGAGGTCTCCATTCCTCCTTCTGAATATGTAAAATAGGAAATCTTCTCTGGATATAAAAGAGACACAGTATCCCGGCAATCAACTGGGAAAGCACCGTAGCCCAAGCTGCACCTGCCACTCCCATATCAAAAACAAGAATCGCCAACAAATCAAGTCCGATATTTAACACCGATGATAGCACCAAGAAAAACAACGGACTCTTGGAATCTCCCAAGGAACGAATGATTCCCGAAAGGAGATTATACAGATACGTCGCTGGAATTCCAAGGAAAATCACCCAGATATAATCATAGGATTGCTCCAAAACGTCTGCTGGTGTATGCATCCAAATAAGAATGTTCCGACACATACAAGTCACCACCACCGTCATCACCAAGGCAAACACCGCCGCAACCCAGACGCTATTTGCCACAAAACGACGAAGCATGACCTCATCCTTCGCACCAAAGCGTTGCGCCACCGGTATGGCAAATCCATTGCACACACCCATGCAAAATCCCAGAATCATAAAATTAATGGAGCTGCTGGCTCCCACTGCTGCCAGAGCTTGAGGGCCAAGAAATTTTCCCACGATAACGGTATCCATGACATTATAAAACTGCTGAAATAACATTCCGAACAACAACGGAATGGCAAACCCGAGAATCAAACGAATCGGAGAACCTTCCGTCATATCCTTCATTGTATTGCGCGCCATCGCATCCACTCCTCTTCTAGCCACAAATTGAATTATATACTTGCACGAATTTTCTCATATCGCTCATAAAACTGCTCATAGAAATCTCGCTCCGGATCATAGGCAAGAACAAAAAAGGTATTTAACAAATACATGCTGACATTTTTTGCTGTTTGCTCATCATAAGTAACCATAACTTTCCCCAGATCTTTTAAAAGGTAATGCCAGTCTGCGATAAATGTCTGATTGGTCTTAAGATCCGGAACATCGATCCATTTTCTTACCTTTATTTTAGTTCGGTTCTTGTTTGGACATTCTCCTGTCTGCAGAAAATATTCAAAACTATCATTTTCATAAATGCGTCCCAAAGGAAAAATTCGACAAATCCCTGGGCGGAAGGCATGCACCTGACATCGACCTTCTTCGCTCAAAAATCCACAGCAGTCCCGGTGCGGATCCATTTTTAGATTCGGTAAAATCACACCATCTACCACTTGCAATTCCAATTTTTCCTGCAACAATTCTTCAAAGGTTGTCCCCAAGCCTTTGGTCAACTGAAACACATCCAACGGATCTAGCACAATAGAGTTTCCCATACCGCGGCAGCATTTGGAACAACCTTCACAGTCATGGCAATCCGCCTTTGGCATATCATTTAAGCCATATCGTCTTCCGTCAGAAATTTCATTCATATCTACATTTCGCTTCATAATTATCTGACTTCTCGTTTCTTACAATTTACGATATCGGTTAAAACAAGCAAAGATCTCTTGCGGTCTCGGCATGGCCAGACCAGATGTCACCTGATTCTTTCCAAGGATTGCCGCAAAGCCCTCTCGCTCCACTTGTTCCATCAACACATCCACCACCTGTGCCAGCGTCTTCTTCCCATCCAACACACGTAACTCCGCGTATTTTACCAGTTGCGCCAACATTGCCAACTGTTCGCTGTCACAAAGCTGTTCCAAGTAACGCAGGTCAATATTTTCACGATCGATGCTGATTCCATCCATTCCCATGGTCTTCATCTTAATTCGGTCACTTCCCACCAATTTGCGATTCTGCGCAAACACTCGATCAAACGACGGATTCACCCGTTCTGGCGTCTCTTCCAAGACCGGAAACGCCTTCGCCTCTTCTTTGGCAAATGCCGTAATATCCGCTGGAACGTAACGGTTCATCTGCAAGATATGGTCTGCCTTATGAAAATAGCTTCCGGAGCTTCCCGCCACCAGCACCGTGGATATTCCATAGGTTTCGTACAGTTCTCTCACTCGCTCAATATACGGTGTAATGGGCTCCACATCACGATGAACCACACGCTGCATCAACTCATCTCGAATCATAAAGTTCGTCGCACTGGTATCCTCATCGATGAGAAACACACAACTGCCTGCTTCCATGGCCTCAATGACGTTTGCAGCCTGAGACGTACTTCCACTGGCATCCTCGGTGCAAAACTTCACCGTGTCTTTTCCATTTGGCAAGTTATTAATAAACATGGAAATGTCCACATTTTTTACACTTCTTCCGTCCTCTGCGCGAAGCTTCATGGCCGTGGCGTCGGTGATGACATACTCTCGCCCATCCCCTGCAATGTGATTATACACACCGAGCTCCAATGCCTTCAAAAGGGTGGATTTTCCGTGATAACCACCGCCCACGATTAACGTAATTCCCTGAGGAATTCCCATTCCGCGCAGGGCTCCTTTATTGGGAAGGACCAACTCCACTTCCATAGACTCCGGTGACTGAAATGCCACAGCCCCCTTCATCGGTCTGGCACTGACTCCGGATTCTCTTGGCAAGATCGAGCCATTGGCAACAAAAGCCACCAGTTTTTTCTCCTTCAACTGCTGCCGAATTGCTTCCTGATCCTCCGCCAGCTCCGCAATGTTCTGCAAACGTTTGGCGTCCAACGCCCGATAATACAAACTCTTACTTACGCACTTCGGCAAAAAGTCAAATAAAATCTTTTCCAGTTCCTTTGCGTTGATGCTTCTCCCATTGGCAGGGAAGCCAATCTCCATGCGCAAAACAACATTTCCTGTAGCCCCTTCCATCTGGCAACCACTTCGTACCAACACTTCCTGTCCTGGCATACTAACAGACATAAGTCCGGATTTTCCCGATCCTTTCGCTTGAAAGGACACGCCCCGAAGCTGACGCCCCATCTCGCGTAAAAGAGCGTCCTCCAGCGCCGTCTTTTGACATGGCAGACGATATAATTCCTCTGGAAATCCCGCCTGTTTTCCGTTGACATGAACACTGACTTTGGACGGAGCCGCAAAGGGATCCCCCTGCACATGGTCAATGCTCAACACATATCCCGGAAACTGATATGCTCCTTTTAATTGTTTATACGCCGGATACCCCTTGTGATCGATCTGACGCAACATCGTATTTAACTCGGTTGATTGTTTCATTTTAATTCCTCACTATCTAAAATCACAGTAAATGGTCCATCATTTAACAGTTCCACTTTCATATCGGCGCCAAATTCTCCACGCTCTACCACCGGTATCTCAGCGCTACATTTCTCAATGATGTACTCATACAGACCATTGGCTTCCTCGGGACCTCCCGCCTTGGTAAAGGACGGACGGTTTCCCTTCTTGCAGTCCGCATACAGCGTAAACTGCGAGATCAACAGAAGTCCGCCTCCCACGTCTTTTAGTCCTAGATTGGTCTTGCCATTTTCATCTTCAAAAATCCGCATATTTACTAGCTTTTTCACCATCTTGTCCGCCACGGCCTCATCGTCACCCTGACCAACTCCGATAAGCACGAGAAATCCTTTATCGATTTTTCCGCGAACTTCTCCTTCAATTGTCACCGATGCTTTGGTCACTCTTTGTATTACAAAACGCATTACTCTTCCTCCTGCTCTGCCTCAATATAATCTGGCTTCACCCACGTGCCGCCCGCTTTCTTGTGCTTCCAGTTATCCTTTGACGCATCATAAGAAACCACCGTCATGTACTGAAAATCACTACTTGTTTTCAATGCCTTATAAATCATCTTTAATTTTACCCGCTGACGATTATGCGTTGGATCTCCAGAGTCTGTCAACAATGCGGTTTCCGTCTCTGGATCATATAAGAACAATGTCACATAATGCCCCGGCGTATTTTGCCAATAGGAATCGTCGTTGTAGCTGGACACCAGAACCAGTGTCGCTGGATTCGCCGCCACAATTTTTTTAAACTCCTTATACTTAGATGGTTTGTTGCCTACGTCCACCTGGAACCCAATATCTTCCATGGTTTGTTTCATCAATCCCCAAGAGATGGCGCCACCACCACCATACAATGTCACCTTCTTGGATCGCTCATACATTTGAATGGGGGTGCATTTGTATTCTGTCATTGTAGAATAGATATTTGCCATACAACAAAAGCCACATCCAAAGGCTCCAAAGTTCGCCCCATCATGATACTCTTTTCCCCATTTTCCAGACCATTCCCGCCTTTCTTCCCAGCATTTTGGTCCCTGAAAAAAGGAATAAACCTTGTCTTCTGGATTGGGGGTTACCTCCGGTTTCGGTGCAGAAATAATCGCCGTCCCCGTACTGGAATACGGCTCCTGCACAGAGTGTTCTACCATTGTAGTTTCCGTTTTCTCTGTATCATTTTTTCCAAATATGAGAATCAATGTCATGATTACTGCTAACCCAAGCATAATTCCCGTTCTTCTTTTATCTTCTCTGAGCATTGTTCTACCCTTTCTCGTAACTTTACACGTATTTTTCAATGGACACTGTCAATCGTCCCTTCTTTGTCTCCCGAAGGACACCGCCATATTCAAACTTTCCGTATCCTCGGACGCTGACCACATCGCCCGCCTTCAGACTCCCACTATTGTTTTCATACACCCGACTATTTACAAAAACTTTCTTTTCCTGAAAGAGCGGAATGCATTTGCTTCGAGATAGATTGTATACTTTCGACACCAGCGCATCGCACCGTTCTGAAGCAATGATATACTCTTCTCTCTTTCGTTCTGGCTTAAATTCCTCTGGAAGCTCTGAAATCTCTGTACAGTTTACATTGGTATGACGAATCTTGATGAGATTGTCACAGATGTATTCTTTCATATTTTCCATGCAGAAAAAATAACATTCTTTTTCCTTCAACCAAATATCGCCGATAACATCTCGCTCAATACCTAGATTCATCAAGGCTCCCAGCACATCCCGATGTCCCAGTTTCTCTGCAAACTTGGGGGTTAACGGACGACAGTGAATGCAGCAGATTGGAAATTCTTCCACATAACCAAACATGTCCTCATCTCCAAAACGAAGCATCTGCCGCTCCGCCATTTCACTTCCGCCATATAGTGTATGTCCCACAAAAGAAACCTCTTTTTTTATCTGAAAAAACTCGTCAATCTCAGCCGGCGATAAAAAATGCGAAAAGGTATAATGCCCGTGCTGATAGCAAGTATTTGCCAAATCTAAAAATCGCTGTTTCATCCATTGCTCTCCTTGCATTTCTCCGTATTCTTAATCACATCATCATACTGGGGATATTCCCTGACAAATTGATCGATAATCTCTGGCTTGTCCCAATAGTGCATCGGATATACCTCTTTTACCGATACGTTCTTTAAAAAATATAGCATCCCCTGAGCATAATACTGCTCCTGTCTTGGATCCAATGGAACAAAGGCCACATCCACCGGAATATCTTTTAGTTTTTGTATCTCATGTCGATAACTTCCTGTCATTTGTCGATTGTCCGACTCCGGCTCACCTTCCCATACCCAATCATTCAAATCTCCCCCATGATAAATCGTACCTTCCTCACAACTTACCACATACGCCACTCCCGCGTCTGTAGAATGCAAGGTACGAACTTGTGTCCCCGCTGGCAGTGCATATTCTTCATCCATTCTAGCCCGCACAACAGAAATCTCCTTCCCTGGATATTTACGCTTAGATATATCCTTTGCCAACACCGCCACAATCTCCTTCATTCCCTTTTTTTCCAACAAAGAAAAGATTTCTGGATTGTAATGATCTCTGTGAGCATGACTGGCAAACACAATAATCGGCTTCTCCGTATCCAACGTCGGAATCTCACCGCGATAATAATCAAATATATAGTAACACTGTTTTGTCTCCACGAAAAAACCACTATGGTATATATACGTTACCTTCAAGGATTTCCTCCCTTTCAATACAAACTTCTGTCTTCCATGATACCACAGGAACTGCCGAATCGCAAGCCTACCAGCATATGCCATTAAATCTGGTAATTTCATGTAATTAATATTTTTGTAACACTTTTGTAATATTATGTGATATACTTCCTTTACACCGTAAGAGCATTTCTTGCGGAACACAACGAAAGGACTGAATTATTATGAAAAAAAGTATGAAACGAACTCTATCAACTGGAGTACTTGTACTTGCACTTACCACCTCCTCTCTGCATGGAGTTGAGACGGAAGCTGCTACCATTCGTTTGAATTGCAACGCCAAAACCCTTACAAAGGGCAGCACCTGTAAGCTAAAAGTAAAAGGTACTTCAAAAAAAATCACCTGGAAATCTTCCAACAAAAAAGTGGCAAATGTTAATAAGAAAGGAACCGTCACAGCAAAAAAAGCAGGCACCGCCACCATTACCGCTACCTGCAACAAAAAGAAAATGATCTGCACGATTGTTGTAAAAAAACCATGTACCACGAAACCTTCTGCACCATCCACACCAGCACCGAGCAACAAACCTTCTAGTTCTGTCACCGAGAAAAACGCCTACGCCACTCTTCATTCCCTTCGTAACACCTATCCACAGGGAATGAGACTTACCAATAGCTACTACTATTACTCACCGCGCTTTGGTAACGGCTACGGTTGCTATGGATTTGCTGCGAAACTGAGCGATACCGTATTTGGTACATCCAAAACTTATCAGACACACTCTGACTTTAACAAAATCAAAGTGGGGGACAATATTCGTATTGGAAATTACCACTCCGTTATCGTGCTTACGAAGTCGGGAGACCACATCACAGTGGTAGAGGGAAATTACAATTCCAGCGTAAACTGGGATCGAAAAATAACCGCTTCCTCCTTGGCAAAGGACGGTTTTAAAGTTTATACACGGTATTAGCAAAAAAATGCTGGACTTCTTCCGTCCAGCATTTTTTATGTATTCACATATTATTTCACTTTAAATGTCTTTGTCAAAGTTTTGTATCCGCTCTTAGAAACGGTTACTTTAATCTTATCTTTCTTCTTTAATTTCTTCTTCAAAGTCGCTTTAAAGTTACCTTTTTTATCTGCTTTTACCGTATACTTTTTGTTACCAATCTTGATGACAACCTTTGCCTT
>JAZNJZ010000021.1:0-30551 GCA_045578325.1 Eubacterium sp. | reverse complement strand
CATTTTCGATGAATTGTATTATACTGTTATACATAGGGCAGTTCTCCTTTGTTGTTTTTTGTTTGGTCACTTAAAACTTTATACAAAAGAGCTGCCCTTTGCAATATTTATTTTTCCGAAAGTTTCTTTACGCTAACTTGGTTGGCATCAATAATAAAGGATATAAATAAAATAATATCCACGACGAGACCGTTCGCACCTAGTGGTTGGTTGACTTTATCCATAAAACATATAATAAAATAATATCCACGACGAGACCGTTCGCACTAGCATTTCACGCAACGATGAGGCACTGCAAAATACGCAGATGCTCTCACCGGCGCGAAATAAGTCTCGTTTGGATATCTTTTTTGGTATTATGCCATATTATGAAAGCCAAGCAACCTTATGTGGTAAGCTCCGCGGGAAGGCGGGCTTACTAAGTGAATTATCATCTCAAGGAAATCTTCCGCTTTTCGCTCAAAAAACAGTATAGCAATCATAAGCAGAAACATTTAGCTTGTATTCGTCGTGGAAATAGATTTCTGATAGATGAATTCTTCGTAGAAAATTATCGATGTTTGAAGCTGCATGCTTTTTGCAGCAAGTTCGATAATTTTCTACGTCGGTTTGAATTCAGATAACAGAAATCATTGACACAGAACTCAAGCGTCGTTTCTGATTATGATCGCTATTGTATTCTTTGTTCGAGCGAGAGCGTGTTTCGATTGGGATGATAATTCACGGTTGTGATATTTCCCTTGCAGACACCTCTAATTTCAGTTACAATAAGAAAGTCACTATTTTCAAATGAAGAAAGGATTATAAACATGAACATCTCAAGAGTAAAATCACTTATTACATACAGTCTTTTATTGATTTTGGCTGTAGGCATTTTTACCATTGCCAATTCATCCAATGCGGAGGCCAAAACAAAACGCTTAAAAGTAGATCTCTTTCTAGGACAAAGCAGACAACTTGCGAATAATGGCGTTAAGTCCTTTACAAGCAATGATCCGAGTGTCGTGACAGTTACGAAAAAAGGACGGATTCATGGTCTTAAAGCTGGGCAAACAAAACTCATCGCCAAAACAAAAACCGAAAAGCGTATTTATCGCATAACCGTAAAAAAGAAGGGACTCGTGTACCCGACTTTTTCCATGATGAAAGGCGAACATCTGGATATGCAATTCAGTAAAAACACGAAAAAGAAAGTGCGCTGGTCCTCTTCCAAACCGAGAGTGGCAAGCGTCTCCAAAGACGGTGTGGTTCACGGAAAAAAGAAGGGAAATACCATTATCAAAGCACGTTTCAAAGGAGAAATTTATCTTTGTAAGCTTGTCGTTACCCCAAAAGAAAAGAGCATTATTTATCTCACTTTTGACGACGGACCAAACCGCTATTCCACCCCTAAAGTTTTAAAAATATTAAAGAAAAACAAAGTAAAAGCTACTTTCTTTCAGCTAAAACCCGCAAAGGCTGACTTTGATTTAACCAAACGCGTGTTAGATGAAGGACATTCTTTAGCCATGCATGGTTACCAACACAAATACGACATTATTTATCAATCGTTAAATACATACCGCAACAATTTGGACAAGCAACGTAAATTATTTTTCAATCGTTTCGGCGTGTGGTGTACCGTAACCCGTTTTCCTGGTGGAAGTTCCAATACCGTTAGTAAATATAATCCCAGAATCATGACAAAGATTACAAACAAGATTCATGATTGGGGGTATCATTACTTTGATTGGAACGTATCTTCTGGCGATGCTGGTGGAGCAAAAACCGCAAAAGAGGTATATAAAAATGTCACTTCCGGTCTAAAAAAAGGACGTGAAAATGTGGTTCTGATGCATGATTTTGGCGGCAATGATAAAACAATTAACGCACTGGATCGAATCATTAAATACGGCAAAAAACGTGGATATACATTCCGTACTATTACTGCCAGCACAACGGAATATCACCACGCAGTAAACAATTAATTACATTTATAAAAATCCATTAAAATAGCGCTCTCCAGCATTCTTGAGAGCGCTATTTCTTTCTTATATTTACTTGTATTCTCCACTCTGTAATTGTTGGATTTCTTCCTTATATGGTGGATACGATTTCTTCTCATTTTGCTCATCTTTAATCCACGGTGTTTCCAATATTTTTGGTATATTTTCAAATCGCGAATCCGATACTACTTTGTATAACGTATCAAATCCAATACTACCTTTTCCCAGATTCTCATGTCGATCTTTATGTGCACCCAGCGGGTTCTTACTATCATTTATATGGAATACCGCAATCTGGTCCAGTCCCAAAATCTCATCAAATTTCTGCATGACACCTTCATAGTCTCCCACTAGATCATAACCGGCATCATTAACATGACAAGTATCAAAACACACACGTAGTTTTTCAGGATATTTTACCCCATCATAAATTGATTTCAACTCTTCAAAGGTTTTCCCGATTTCACTGCCTTTTCCTGCCATGGTTTCCAACGCAATATACACTGGCATATCCGCTGTCATAACCATATCAAGACCTTTGATGATCTGCGCAATTCCTGCTTCTTCGCCGGCTCCTACATGCGCCCCCGGATGAAGAACAAGAACATGCGCTCCCATGGCAGCCGTACGCTCCAGCTCCACCGCAAGAAACTCCACTGCGATATCAAAAGTCTCTTGCTTTACTGTATTGGCAAGATTGATAATATATGGTGCATGAACTACAAAATTCTCAATTCCATTTTCCTTCATACACTGCTTCGCTGCCTCGATATTCAATTCCTCAATTTTCTTTCGACGTGTATTCTGTGGTGCTCCTGTGTACAACATAAAGGTATTGGCACCATAAGACACTGCCTCCTTTACCGAACCAAGCATCATATCTTTGCCGCTCATTCCCACATGGGAACCCAATAAATATTTCTTTTCCATTTGTATATTCCTCGCTTTCTAAATTCACTGAATTAGTCCCAATATTGCCACCAGCATTCGGCATTCGTTGGGGCAGCCACTTTCATGGTTTATCAATCAAAAATCCCACCTTCGTTGTCAATCCAATAACGCCTCACGATTTCTCCATCCACTTCACTAACCACCTCGTCTTCCAGAACTCCACCACATTTTTCAATCACTCTTGCCGATGCTGGATTGTTCTTGTCACAGACAACCAACACCTTCGACAACCCAATGAAACGGCAGAAGCGAAGGGCATCTTGAAGCAACTCCGTAGCAATTCCTTTCCCTTGTTCTGAGGGGCGGACACTGTAGCCAATGTGTCCCCCCTCTCGAAACAAAAATGCATTTAATCCATATCGGATATTTGCCATACCCACAATCCGGTCATCTTCCTCCCGCACATAAAAAAATGTAGCGTCGTTTACTCTCCCTGGAATCTTTACTGACGTATCCGAATTTTTCTCTATTTCTTCCAACCATTCCTCATAATTTTTTTCTATTAAGAAGGCGTCAAGCTCTCCAGTTCCGTTGATTGATAATCTTGCATCAATGAATTCCTGAATGTATTCTTTAGCTTTTTCTTTGTATTTTATATCCGGTGCTACAAAATGCACGTACTTCACTCTCCTTACTGTTGCCAGTGTATCTGCTGCCCGGTAATGAGTGGGTACATTATCACTTTGTCTCCATCCAAATTTTCCCGATGCATATCCACCGCCGTAATCTGACTATTTTCATAGGTACGATAATAATAAATCCCTTGGTCCGTATTACAACACGAACTGTATAACGTAATTTCGTATTGCCCCTCCCCCATGTGAACACATCCTCGTTGCTGCTCCACTGAACCAAGAAGGTGAAAAAACTGGCTAACACTTTCCGATTCACTCGCACCACATTTGCTGTTCATTTTCGTAAATACCGCTTTAACAAAACGAGAAGGGGATGACAAGTCCCCAGGTAAACCGATGGCTCCCATACCACGACTATAGGTTTCCAAACCTAGTTCTGCCGAAAATGTATTTTTCGGTTCTTCTGTGGTCAATGTCATATATCGATTCAGTTCAAACATCTGCATATCAAAGGGTGGATTATTTGTCAAAACACCTACGGGATTGTCGTAAACTCGCAAGCCTTCCTTCACGGATTCCACGGTAATAGACTGTTCACGATCTGCCACCAACCAATGAAGGGGAGACAAGGGAAACTGGTCACTAAAGGGAATGTTCACCAGATTGATCTGCTCTAATTTTTTTCGCACCTCTCCAATGGTTTTGCACTGACCTAACAACCACGGAATCAATTCATAGGGGGTAATATTTTCTTTCCCTTCCACCTCTGGTTTATAATCCGCGTTTCCCGAAAAAAGGAGCCCCGCAATGCTAAGTCCTTTTTCATTGGTAGCTTCGTAATACAAGGGATAATTCTCTATTACCATTGCCATGCCAATCATGGCGTAATGTTCTTTCATCTCAGGCATTTTCCGAAAAGGAAACGGTACCTTTCGAGGGGTTACCGCCACCTGTTCTCCATAAGACAATTCATAATCAAGATTTCTGCCAAAATAATGATCTTTTGTACGAAAACTGATTGCTGTACACATAACATTTTACCCTTTCTTTTTACGTCTCTTAACGATTCAACCCTACGCTTCAAAAAACTCTTTTACCACTTGCTCCAGTGACACCTGGTCTGCTGCCGCCATTAACTCTCTGGAAGAATGCATGGCAAGCATCGGCACTCCCATGTCCACAATCTTCATCGGAATGTATTTGGATGCAATGGAACCCAACGTCCCCCCTTGAGACACATCCGAACGACTGGCGAATTTTTGATACGGGATATCCGCATTTTCCATAATCATCATCACACTGCCGATAGCCTCACTATCCGTGATGTAATTTTGTGCACTGGAACGCTTAATCACCACACCTTTTCCCAGCGGATTCGGATTGGTCGGATCGGATTTCTCCGACTTATTTGGATGATATCCATGTGCCACATCTAGAGAAAGAGCGAAACCATTTAAAATCGCAGTCTTAGCCACCTCATTTGACACACCAAGTGCTGTATAGATTTTATCCAACACCAGCGAAAGTAATACAGAATCCGCGCCCTGTTTTGTGCGACTCCCAATCTCTTCATTATCAAACAAAAGAATACCATTGATACCACCACTGCGCTCTGCTTCACAAATTCCTTGCAGACAAGCTTCCACCGATGTAATGTTATCCAGTCTCGGCGCCGAAATCATATCTTCACGAATCCCTAACAAATCCCCCGCATCGCAGTTATATAAATAGAGCTCATAATCCAAAATCTCCGAAGCAGAAACATTGCATTTGCGAGCCAGCATATTTACAAAAAACTGCTCATCTAACTCTTCCCCGCTGACACTGGCAAGAGGTGCCATGTCCGTCTGACGGTTGAGTTCCACTCCTTTATTGACCTCTCGATTCAGATGAATCGCAAGATTCGGAATGGTAAATAACGGTTTCTTCATGTCAATAATACGAATCTCTGGTTCAAAAGGATTGTCCGACTTAATTACCACTTTACCTGCCACAGAAAGAGGACGATCCAACCATGTATTCAAAATCGCTCCCCCATAAACTTCCACGTTAAGTTTTCCGTATCCTTGGCTCTGCATTTCCGGATTGCTTTTTACATAGAGACACGGATGATCGGTGTGGGCTGCCGCCAGACGAAGCATTTGCTCCTGCTCTGCTGCCTGATCACATTCGAACTCTTCTCCAATCGAAAAGGCATACACCGTAGAATCATTAATATTCAGTACATATCTCCCGCCAGGTACAACTTGCCATTCCGACTCCTTTAGGGATAACTCTTCAAAATCCTGTTCTTTTAACGTACGCATGGCTTCCGTAGCCGTAGTAAAGCTACAAGTAGAAACCGAAATTCGGTTCAAAAGACGATCTGCCGTATCCGCCCATAACGCATGTTTTATATTGGTATTCATCATTTTTCATTCCCTTCTGAATTTGTGTTATATATCAAGTAAAATTATTATCTCTGTTACTATTGTAAAATATGAAAATGTTTTTTACAAGTGTGAATAAATCCGAACAAGCTGGTAATACTTTAGAATGTACCAAGGATAAATACAAAATACTTATCCTCCCCCTTATAAATATCGCCCAGGTAGCATGCGTGCCATCTGGGCGATACATTTTTATGATTCCTCTTCCATCCACTTTCGTATTTTATCAAATTCAATCCGCAATTTCCCATCGTAAATCCCTATAGCCACAGGCTCCTCCAAGCCACATATCATCGGTATTTCCTCGCTGTCAAAACGATAAATCACTAACCTTTTCTGGGCAGGATCCACGATCCAATACTCGCGTACACCGGCATCTGCATATTTTGCAACTTTTTTTGTAGAATCTTTCTTTCGCGAAGAAGGAGAAATAATCTCTAATACAAAATCTGGCGCACCATACACTCCCCACTTACGCACCTTGTCGCCATCGCACAAAATCGCAATATCTGGTTGAACCATCGTCTTTTCGTCGCAGTCCAACTGCACATCAACTGGCGCAATTAATGGCTCACAAGCACCACCTTGCTCCATGATAAAATTCGCAATCTGGCGGTGAATTTCTCCTGCAATTTTCTGGTGAATATAACTAGGTGCTTCCATCACATAGAATCTACCATCAATCAATTCCACCCTAGAATCATCTGGTAATTCTCGATAATCTTCAACGGTATATTCCCCTTCGCGCCGAACTCGATATAACATCTCCTCCTGCAATTCATTATCATCTTCTCTTTTTTTCATCCGCACACCTCCCCTAGTAAACTTTCTTTTTCTCCATTGTAAAGTATCAATCTACGCCTGTCAACGAAAAATCCCCTTCAAAAAACACGCTCTCCCCTTACCAAATTCTTGAAATCAGCCGATATATATATTGGTATATTCTCTAAAAATGGGAGGAGTTATTATGGGTACAATATACAACGGATCTTGTCCTCAGTGTGGATTTACAAAAGATTTTCATATCGGTGGCGGAATGATGGGATTTGACCTGGCGCGAAACGCACAATTTCTTTCCCAACACGAATCCACTCGCATATTGGAAATGATAGAAAACCACGACGTAGATCATTTTTTAATCGAAAAGTATATTACGGAATGTCCAAAGTGTCACCGTGTAGAAGATAGTCTTATCATAAAAATCACGGATACCAACGGTATTTGCCACACATTCGGAAACACTTGTAACTACTGTCATAAAGAATTAGTAATTTATAAGAAAACAGAACTTGATAATATAAAATGTCCAACTTGTAAGAACCATATTCTACTCTTTGGACCAATTGGAAACTGGGATTAATAGCAACGGAATTTTAGGAGGCACAAAGGATGATTATTGCACATAACATGATGGCCATGAATGCCAATCGAATCATAGGTATCAACAATAAATCTTTGCAAAAAAGCACAACAAAATTGTCCTCTGGATATCGAATTAATGTCGCGGCTGACGACGCTGCCGGCCTTACCATCAGCGAGAAAATGCGCTCACAGATAAGGGGGCTCAAACGCGCTTCGGACAACGCCCAGGATGGTATTTCGCTAATCCAGACAGCGGATGGCGCTGCCGGACAACTACATGGTCTTGTACATCGCATTCGCGAATTAGCGGTACAAGCCGCTAACGATGTCAATGCAACGGAAGATCGTGCCGCCATTCAAAACGAAATCGACGAACTAATTAAACAGGTTGACTATGTTTCCGAAACGACAGAATTCAACCAAAAGAAGTTAATGGATGGTTCTTGTGCAAGTACCAGCACATCTCCATTACCAATATATAAAATCACAACCTTTGATTCTATCGAAAACCCGCTACAGACATTTTCTCTGGAAGCGTTAAACGGGGAAAAAGCTGGCGAAATCGTTTCTCTTCGGGAAGCACTGGAAGCCGATGGTTTGACCATCATTTATGAAGAAATTACCGACGATTTTACCACCACACAGACCCCTGGAACAGAATCTACTGCCAGTGGTTACAACACCTTAAAATCGGTATTGCAACAAGAGATTGTTCCTCAAGCAGTAAAATCCATCCTAAACACGTTCTCCGATACTTTTGGATACTTAAATGGTTCCTCCATTGGTATTGGTTTGAAATTAGAAAACAATCCTTCCAGCACTGCCCTTGCCTCTGTTGGCATTAGCTTTGGTGTATACGCCGACGATACTGTTGTTTCGAATCAATTTTCTTACCAATTGACCGTAAATATGGCATATCTCAACTTAGATTCTACCGGTGCTTTTACCGACGGTGACCCTTCCGGCGGACGAAGTGCCTTGGAAACAACGATTGTACATGAAATGATGCACGCCTTGATGGACGAAACATTAACCAATGGTATGATCGGTGTCTCCGACGGCAAACATGATCCTTCCAATCAATTCCCAGGATGGTTCAAGGAAGGTATGGCACAGACAGCTGCAGGCGGTTGTTCACCATATAATGATTGGGTAAATGGTGGCTTAGGTTTAACGGATGATTCTTCTATACAAGATATTGTGGATCGCTTAACCGATTCCAGCTATTCTTTGTCAAGTGGCTCAACAGCCTCGGAATATGGAACAGGATATCTCGCCTGTATGTACCTTGGCTACTTAGCAAACGGTTCTTCTTCTGTCAGTGCCTCTAGCATCGCTTCCGGCTTAGACAAGATTATGAACGAAATAAAAAATGGAAAGAGTATGGATGAAGTGATCAAAGAGCTTACCCCGTACTCTGGTGGACTTTCTGATTTTGAAAGCAGTTTTGGAGATGATGCTTCCGCCCAATTCACACAACAACTTTTAGGAGCAGTTGGCGACGACGGAAATGGTGGACTTGTAAGTGGCAATTATCAAAGTACCGATTTGTTGCCAGATACTACTTACTCCACAAATTTATTTCAACTTAATACCACAAAAACCTCGGTAACCAACACGTATCCTGATGATGTTGAAAAACTCAATTCGGGCGGTTCTACCGTAAACGCAAATAACTCTGGTGGTTCTGGTAGCACTGGCGGTACTGGTGGCACCAGCGGTTCTGGTGGTTCTGGTGGCACTGGTGGTACCGGCGGTTCTGGTGGTTCTGGTGGCACTGGTGGTACCGGTGGTTCTGGTAGCCCATCTGGTGCTGGCGGTCTCACCTTACAAGTTGGAGCCAATGAAGGGCAGACCCTACAGATTTACATAGACAAAATGGATTCCGTCACACTAGGCATCAACCAAGCTTCCGTAGACAATCACACAAAGGCTGGAAATACCATTACCGCAGCCGACAAGGCCTTAAATAAAATATCGGTCCTGCGTTCCACTCTCGGCGCATATCAAAATCGTTTGGAATATTCCATTGACAATTCGGACAACAGTGCAGAAAATCTGCAGGCAGCAGAGAGTCGAATCCGTGACCTAGACATGGCTTCTGAAATGGTAAGTTTCAACAAAAACCAGATTTTACTTCAAGCAAGCCAAGCAATGTTGACACAAGCAAGCCAGCAACCAGAAAGTGTATTACAATTATTGAGATAACAAAAAACAGCTATGATGATTCATTCGTCATAGCTGTTTTTCTTGTATTCTGCAAATCACAAACGAATTTTCTTTACTACCCATTTTCCATATACTCGTTTGCTCTTTCCCGTTGTATCCGCCACTGACTGATATGCACGAATCCGGACAAAGTATTTCTTTCCTTTTTTTCCATTCTTTAGCTTATACTTTGTTTTATTTGCACCAAGGGAAATCTTCTTCCCTTTCTTGAATTTTTTATCCGTGCTGATCTGCAGCTGATATCCTTTTACCTTCGCCGCCTTTTTCCACTGTATCAAAAGATTCTTTTTTTGTTTCTTTATCTTTAATTTCTTTACTTGGGAAACCACAACTTTCTTTTGCGAAGGAACCGTTCCCGTTAAAACATCTCCGGGCACAGCACTACTTGAGTCTTCCATATTACCAGCACTACTTTGGTCGCCTGACGTTCCACCAGATGGCGATGTTGTCGGAATTGGATTCGGCGTCGGCATAGGTGTTGGCGTTGGTATAGGTGTTGGCATTGGTGTAATCACAGGGCCAATTGGTGCCGAAGATTCCTCAATATAAAAATTACTCCATTTCTCTGTCTCTGAATACCAGAATAAATAATTCGGATTCAATAGCTCTATTTTCACATAATAAAGCCCTGTCTCCATCGGTGTTACTAACGTCTCTTCGTAATTTTCTCCCGTTTCATCATATTCTCTGCGATAACAAGTCACCACATAATCTTCGCCATCCACCAGATTTCCCACGACCACCTGTGGCAGCTGAACCTCACCTGTATATGGCACAGTTCCATTGGTAATAACCAACTCTTCCCTTGATATTTCAATCGGTAAAATCTGAAATGTTCCCGTCACGGAGCCCTCATAATTTCCGATGCCTTGTATCGTAATCGTCGCCGTTCCCGCTTCCACATTATCCGTTACGGTAAGAGTGTAGTCCTGATTCACAACATATCCGATATCGTCTGTGTAGTCATCAACATAATTCACGCCAGGAATATTTGGCACAATAGCCTCTCCGGTATACCGTTGGTTCCCCACTTGCGCCAGCGCATTCTCTAGCCGACGATCATAGGATAAATCTCTTTTCACAATCTCAAAAGTAGTAGACAATTCTCCCGTAAATCGCCCATCTCCTGTAACTGTTATTTTAGCCGTACCGACTTCGGTATTATTTTCATATTTCAAATTGTATTCTGCACTGGAAAGAGTTCGATACACACTGCCATCTTCGTCATACCAAGTGACTGTAACAGCAGGTTCCCAAGCTCCTTTTTTATATACAAATTCATCGGTAGAATTCACGTCTACACGGAACTCTCCCTCCGTCAATTCCATTGGTTTTAGCGGAAATGTTTTTTCCACTGTTCCCGTACAATTATAGCGACCTTTTACCAGCACTCTTCCTTCTGTCATTCCACCAAATCCGATACAACTTACGGTGTATTCATCCTTCGGCGCATTCACAGTCACCTCCGGCCAAGAAAAACCACCTTCTTTATCCACATCCATATTCCACACGAACTCTTCTTGGGAAAATGTCACGTCCGCTTCTGTAATTTTCTTCGGAACGATATCGTACTGCACCACATAACTGTCATAATACGCTCCAATTCCCTCCACCGTCATCCGGGCTTTCCCCGTAGCCTCTGTGGTAACCGTGCGATTATTATAATAAGAAACCTTGTAATCCACACCTTCCTGCAGCACAGTCTCCCCGTGCTTAATTACTGGTTTGGGGCAAATCGTTTCCCCAGTATAAGTAAAGGACGTATCGATTTCTCCTCGCTGCATCCGATTGATCTGATAGTAGCTCTTACCTTTTTCCTTGGCATAGCCAACCATTTCCTTCGCAAAATTTTCACTTTCCTTTGGAAATACGTATTGTTTTCCATCGATAATCTGGGTTCCATATACCGGATATCCTTGACGCACATACCCTTCATACACCCAGATTTCATAGCCATCCTCTGTCTCTATTTTTTCTTCCCAAGTAACAAAACCATTGTTCTGCAGGAGCTTTCCATTCTCATCCGTAGAAAATGCTTTACTCTTGTAATTCGCAATTGGCCCTGTTCGATTCATATAATAAATACCCAAATTTCCCTCGTCATCAAAATCATAACATAGAGCCGCAACAGGGTCAGACAAATCTCTCAACATCATTTCGTGACTGATATATACGCCTTTCTGAAGAAAATTGCAGAATTGAAAACTCATTGGCTTCACATAACTTGTGGTGCCAATCTCCCAAATCGCCATGGCATTTGTCGGATCACATACATACCATTTGCCATCTAGCTTTAAAATGTTATAGGCATGATCTGGTAATTCTCCTCCCGGCGAGCGCTGATTACTCAGCATTCCACCAAGTGTAAAGCACGGAATATCCTGAAAGGTACAAAGTTCCATCAATGCAGCACTATAATTAGCACAGGTTCCCTTTTTTTTTGTTAATGTTGTATACACATCTTGCATCACAACACCATCAATATAATCAACATGATATTTCAGATAGTTCACAAGACCTTGTGCCTTCATATAATCGGTATACTCTTCCTCCGGAACTTCGGCATTGGATGGCTCGAACATCGCCACATATTCCTCTGTGATCGCCACCTCGGCCACTTCTTTTAGATATGCCAGCTCCTCTTCCGTATAATCCATAAAAAACTGAAAGGTTGCATCTGCAAGCAAGGCATCGCAAATCTCAGAAGTCAACTTTACACGATTATTAACATCGGTATTCACTGCAGCCAATTCTTCCGCCGTCGGAGCCTCTTCTCTCACAAGTTCATAATACGGCAATGACCGAGCATTTCCAAATTCACTGAAATCGTATTCCTGGCCATCCATTTCCACCCATCCTTGGAGTACCAGTCCATACTGAGAATAGCCTCTCGTCCATTGCCAGGTTCCATTGGTTACGCCATCAATTGTGGTTCGTGTCAAAATACCTGTTGGCACTTTTCCCTCGGCATCGGTTTTCTGATCAGCGCCGTAGAAAAAGGAATTAGCAAGCACCGTACCACCTGCTCCTTTTTTAATCACCGCCTGCTTTTCCTTATCATATACAAGATCAAAGGTATTGTTTCCTGTCTCCATAGCATACATGGTATCATTCACATAAATGCTACCTGCATATCCAATCACCGAATTTCCTCTCGTATAACCAAAATTCATCTTCGCTGGTTGGAAGTTCTCGTGCAACACAGCATATAATTCGCTTCCCGCCAACAATGTAGCACTGGCAAACACATCACAAAACTTCCACTGTCCATTTACATACAACATAACAATTTGGTAATTGTGGAACGTATACGCATTTTCATCTCCTAAGAGAAACACCGGGATGTCGCTCAGCGCACACAAATCTCGAACTGCTAATGTGTAATTATATGCATCTCCCACAAATAGAGCCCCCTCATTTTCTTCCGGGTACTGGCACAACATCTCATACGTATTGACGTCGTAATCAGGGCTTTCTTCTCCCTCATAAACTGTCATATGTGAACGCACATACGCGATAATCGCTTCCGCCTTTGCCACCTCTGTTGTAGCATTGGCATCGTTAAAAATCTGCGGCAACAGTTCCTCTTTTATAGATGCTATCTGAGCCTTGGTAAGACCACTATTTGCCTCATAAATAAACTCCTCATCCCTTCGGAAAAACTCAGCCATGTCAATGGTCTCTTCCACCACAGTAGCATACTCTTCTTCTGTAAGAACCTTGGATTCTGCTTCTGCCACTTGCGTCCGCGAAAACGCCAAAGCCAACAACATCGCCATACTAAAAATCGCACACATTATCGTCTTTTTCCTTCTCATACAGATGCCTCCTTTTCCAACTCCAATATATAATATATATCGGTAAAAATTTACAACCACAACACTACTCCAGCACCACCTTCGCCACTTCTTTTACCGCCTCACAGCTCCCCGCTGCTGCCACCGAAAACGGCACCGCTCTCATCATTTCCAAATCCGCTTCTGCGTTTCCAAAGACCGCAATATCATCTAAGGATATTTCCAGTTTCTCACACACCCATCGCACACCTGCTAGTTTACTAGCTCCTGTTGCCGTAATTTCCACCTTATTATCTTCTGTAATTATATGACAAAAATCCCGTATTTTCGCCATTTTCTCAATCACTGCTTTTTGTATTTCTTTTGTCTTGGCGCGTAAAACAATCTTATACACCTTTTCTCCTTGACGATAAACTCGGACCCGAAAATCGTATTTTTTTTGCAACTCCGATACCCCATCCAGTACCCTCTCATCCATGGACTCCACATGTTCCCAGTCCGAATCCTCCTCCTGCACTCCTGTGATTCGTAATCTTCCACCACTAGCAAAAACACCACCACGAATTACCGACGCCACTGGTTTCATCTTCCGCATAGCCTCCTCGTAAGGAAGAGATGTGGCAAGAAAAATTTCACTGTGTTTCGATAATCGTCGCAACCACTCTGCACGTCTTTCCGAGATTTCATGCTCCCCCTCATACACCAATGTTCCATCCACGTCAAAAAATACTGCTTTTTTATAATTCGGGATTCGAAATGCGGGATAGGGATGAAAAAACACCAATTCTTCAATCTCGCTTCGATTGCTATAAGCAATATAACAATCACACTCTTTTCGCCCGCAGGCATTCATTTTTCCCTTCGCCAAAAACACTTCCGAAAAAGAGGTTTCATATATATTTCCAACGCTATTTTTACATATATTACAAGGATAGCACATCCCCGTTCCATCCACTAAAATCGTGTCTTTGCATCGTGTAACATCCGCCGAGCAATGGCGTAATTCAAGTTGAAAATATTCATCTATCTCTTGCAATTCCATCACTTCTTCGGACGTATAATTTCTCCGTAATCCATCCATTTTATTGACCCAAAGATACACGGATTGGTCTAATCTGCGACGCAATTCGCGAAGCAACGGAATATTTTCAGGCACACCTACGCTTCCCACACAAAATCGGACACCCATCTGCACTAATTTATCACAAGATACCAAAAATCCATCCAGCGATACCATCTCTGGATGGAAAGTCCCCCACAGGCGAAGTTTTTTCACAGCACCGCCTGCTTCCTTATACACCGATATCATTTTCTCCACTGGAAAACTTAGATTCGTCTGTGCCCCCACTGCCTCAACTCCGGAAAGCATACTCAACTGTGCCAATGCTTCCCAGTAGTATTCGTGAATCATTGCCTCCCCGTATGGCACCACCTGCACAGCCCCATAAAACTCACAATCCGCCAAGCGATTTACAAATCGAAAAAGCTCTTCCTTATCCTGTTGCAACTGACGCTGACTCCATTTCCCTTTGGAAAACGGACAATAACTGCATTTATAATTACAAAACTTAAGACTTCCTCGATAAAAAATATGTCGTCCCTGTTTCATCTACTTCATTCCCTTCAAAAACGGAGACACCTCCGACTCCTCCATCTTCCTTTGCACTTCCTCCGAAATCAACATTGGTCCCAGATAATCCGATAATCCAAACCCTTCTTCTGTCAGATAGATTCGGGTTTCTTCTGAAACAGCCACACCTTTCTGCACCCATTCAGCCAACACTGGATAATCCAACTCCGGCTCCCCGCCAAAGATATGACGATATTCTTCTTTATCTACCCCCTGACCAAATAAGATATTTTTTATGACATAGCGACGACGTTGTTCCTCCTCCGACAACATATATCCATGACGTACCTGCAAATAATCTTTCTCCGACATATATGTATTTAAAATGTCAAGACAGCTGCTCTGGCGTACTGCATACGGCGTACAAAAGTGTAAATTTCCCACATAACTTCGCCCGCCACATCCGATGGATATTGTGCTATCAAAGCCACAACTTCCCATCTCATTCACGTTTCCATTCTTTACAAAACGACGCATGGAAAGAGGGACATATCCTTGGCTTTTTAGATACTCTCGTAGTGCCACATACATTTCATAGGTGTCTTCTGGACGCACCGTCCCCTTGGTAGCAAGATAGGTTCCTTCTTTGATGTAAAGAGGATACACAAAAAGCTCCTCTGGCTCATAGGACACGGCCCGTCTCGCAGACTCCATAAGACGCTCCTTGGTCTGGCCCGGGATTCCATAAATCAAATCCAGATTCAGACATTCAAAATCCGCCTCTTTTAACAACTCCAGCGCACGCTCCACTTCTGGCACCCGATGAGCCCGGTTTAATGTGACCAATTCCTCGTCAAAAAAACTTTGAACACCCATGCTTACACGGGTTACAGCATGTTTTTTCAAAATCGCTAATTTCTCATTGGTAGTCTGTCTCGGAGACGTTTCCACCACGGCAGAACCTTTGCCGCCTTCCCAACCAAGCACAGATTCCGCGATGCCAAATACGCGGTCCAGTTGCCTTTCTGGCAACAACAGCGGCGTTCCGCCCCCTAGAGTAAGATCCGAAAATCTCACATCTTTAGACAATATTTCCGCCAATTGGCTGGCATGACGCTCCATGGCATCCACATATTCTGTCATAAATTTTTCACTCTGCCCCGTCACCGAAAACAGATTGCAATATCCACATTTACTTTCACAAAATGGAATGTGAAAATACAGACCGGTATCTGTTCTCGACAACCGGTCCACATAGTCCTTAAGATGAATCCCCGACAACTCCCGATACGCTGTCTTATGAGGATAACTATACATATATTGCACATATGGTGAGTTACTATTTTTATTCATGATTTTTCCTTTCCAAACATCACAAGAAAAAGTGCTTATAAGGAACCGTATTGACCAGGGGATGATTGAATCCATGATACAAATATCCATCCTCGCCATAACAAGTCCCATGATCGGAACAACAAATCACGAAAGTATCTCCCTTTTGTTCCATGGCACCGAAAAGACGTCCCAACTCCTGATCCACATAACGCAATGCTGCGCCGTGACTTTCTACGCTATCCTTCTTCTCCCCCGCCAAATAAAAATGATTGGGATAATGAATGGCGGATATGTTGATATACATCATCATCTTTTTCTCTTCTGGCAAATTCTCAATCTTACGAATAGCAAAATCCACTTGGTTTTTGGTGGATTCCTTTACTTTACAACCAAAAGATGGATTCCAATAACTATATTGAAAATACGCCGGCATAACTTTCCCCACATCCGTTCTTTTGTCAAAAAAACTCAGCCCCCCGATGCAGTAAGTTTCATATCCGACAGCGGACAGTCCCTCCACGAAGTTGCCACCTTGGAACCGATATGCCCCCTCCGGTGCTTTTCGACCAAGTCCTATATCTTCCGAAAAGAATAATGTCTCCCGCTGTTTCATATTTTTCACGCCAACTTCAATCGGGAAAAATCCCGCAAACATTGCCTGATGAGAAGGGTATGTAAAATTCCCGGGAGCATGACATTTTCGCCAATTTCCATATCGATTCAGAATAGGAGTCCCACCTTGCTCTTGCTCCCTTTCTGCCACATCATAACGAAGGGAATCAATGCACACAAAAAGAATATGACATTGTCCCACTACTTCGTTCATATCCATCCCGATTCCCCCTTTATCTATCCTGCCCTAACATCCATTTTATCTGTTGTCCATAAATCCGATTTTCATTGAAAATATCCTGATACATCAAATCCCCTTGTCCATTTACTTCAATCACATAAGGCTGCAACGTATCCTTTTCCAAAAGAATATCAATACCCGCCATATTGAGTTCTGGAAAACATGCCATGGTCTGATGACACACCGCTTCCATCTCTTGAACCGTCTTCGCTGGAAGTTTCAATTCCTCCCAAGCAAGTGCCGCATTATTTAGATGCAAATTGGTAATTGGACCAGAAGACCGTCTTGCAACGATAAATTCCACCTTACCAAACTGATACACCACCCGAAGATCATAACTTTTTCCATGAAAAGAAGCCTTTGGTTGCCAGCGTTCCACTACGCATCCCAACGACAGCACCGCTTCCAGAAGCTTGTACACTTCCTCTGGTTTCTCTATTTTTCTCAATCGCTTAGTATTGACAAGTTCCTCTCCCTGCAAGATACAGGACGTATAGGCGGCCATTTTTCGTCTCTTGGCGCCGAGGCGAAATGCCGTCACTCCCGCTGCTCCCGAACAAAGCACAGGCTTAATAAACACCGAAAAAATTCTGTGCTTTTCCATCGCACTTAATAGTTCCTCTAACGTATGTATCTCCTCCGGAAACATCCACGTCACCGGCACCTCGCTGTCCTGCAGCACCCTCTTGCATCCTCGCTTATCCAAGGCCTTTAGAATCCCAGAAGGCTCATTTAAGAAGGAACAACCGGCATCTGAAAGTTGTTCTATCATCTGCCGGTATGCTTCAATTTTTCCATTCATTTCATATAAATTCGATGTCTGAAAAGAAGGCGGATCCAGTTTGACAATGGAAGAGGAAACGTCGCACCCATTCACCTCATCCCAATCCACAAATCTTACCGGAACCTGCAATTCCTCCGCTGCCTTCAGAAAATACTCCGTTCGTTTTGTTCCCGTTTTTCCGATCAGCTGAATATCCATTGTACGCTCTCCCGACTCCTTACTCCGTCAACATCGGATAACGCCAAACCTCTCCATCCCACTCTTCTTCTTCCTGTGGTTCGGACATCTGGATATCCATATCATTTTTCTCCATCATGTCATCCAATTTATCCATCATTTCCTCAGACATGTAATGATATTCCAGATCCACCATTTTGATATTGCTATGCTTTGGCAATTCCTCGAGTAAGATTTCGCCACCTTTATCCGTCAGTGTACCATAGCACAGTTCCAAAAGTTCAACCTGATCTATGTATTTGCAAGCCATTACCACTTCTACTACTTCATCCTGAATCTCGCTGTCCTTGATACCCAATGCCTTTAATTTAGGGAAATCAGACTTATCCAGCATTCCCTTAATATCAGAGATATCTCCGTCAAAGCCATAGGAATCCACACCGATATACAGTGATAATTTTTCCAGATTTGGAAGCTTTGCTTCACCGATGCTAGCCAATACGCCTTTTGGCAAACCACCACAGATAATCTCCAAGGATTTCAGATTCGCATGTTCAATCTTACCTAGAGAAAGATTGGTACTACCTTTGATGGTCAACTTCTCCAGCTGTGGAAGCGCCGCCCACAACGCCGCATAATCTGCCTGCTCGATCCAGGAAACTTCGCACTCTTCAAAATCCATATCTCCAATAAATAAACTTGTAATATGAGAAAATTTGTCCTTATTTTCCACAATGCCATCCACGATCGGTTGTGCATCATTATCCCAAGATTCACCCCAACACCCAATAATTAATTCCGAAAGTTCCGAAAGTTCCGGGTCAGCTAAAATGTCCTCCACCATGGTCTTCGCATTTTTCTTTCCCTCTTCATACTCTTCCCATTCATAAAAAAACTTCTTACTATTTGCCATTTGTAATCCCTCCATTTTAATTCTTTCCTTTATGCAATCGCTCTACAAACCTATAAAAGAAGCGATTGCAACAGCTACTTCTATGCTATCACAATCGCCTTTTTCTGTCAATTTTCGATTACACATATCTTTGCTTTTTCCGCTCTGCGTCGCCAAAGCTCCGGTGCCACATAAACAGCCATATACATTACCGCATTCAGCGCAAGGGCCCACAATACATCCGTCACAGAATGCTGTTTCAAAAACACAGTGGAAAGACATACCGATATCGCAAACACAAGCGCAACCGGCTTAATCCATTTCCGCTTACCCCAATTTCTTCTTGCAATGGCAATGTACAACACAATCGTTCCATACACATGAATACTTGGACACACATCTGTCGGTGTATCAAATCCTTGCAGCATCTGAACCACCTTGGTAAAAACATTATCATTTGGATATACTTCTGGTCTCAAATTCTGCCAATTCGGGAAAAATGTATAGATCAACAAACATATGGTCAAACCAATCTCCATCGTGATTATCATCTTTACAAATTCCCCTTTACGGTCCTTTACGTAAAAATACAACGCGCCTCCATAAAGGTAAACAAACCAAAGATAATACGGAATAATAAAGTATTCACAAAACGGAATATATTGATCCAACGGATTTGTTATCAAATACATGTTTTCGGTTCCTCGCTGTTCCAAAAGGAAGAACCACACCAAATAAAGTAGGAAATACAAGAAAAATAATGCCTCCTTGTGCTCCCTCCAATTAATTTTCAGTTTTTTCATCACTTTCCACGTCTGCCTTTTCTATCGTCTTATTCTCTTCGTCAGCCGTGCTTGTATCCTTTTCTTCTTCTGACGTTGCCCAATCATTTTCCTTGATTTCCACACGTCTTACTTTACCACTAATCGTCTTTGGAAGTTCCTTCGCAAACTCCACGATTTTCGGCCATTTATAGGAGGCAATGTTATTCTTGAGATATTTTACAATATCATTTCTCAAATGCTCATCGCCTTCTTCTCCGTCTGCAAGCACCACCGTTGCTTTGATCGCCTGTCCTCTAAGACGATCCGGCACCGAAGTCACCGCACACTCCAATACATAAGGAAGTTTCATGATCTCATTTTCAATCTCAAATGGTCCGATTCGATATCCCGAAGACTTGATGACATCGTCAACACGTCCCACGTACCACAAGTACCCATCCTCGTCCATATATGCTGTATCGCCAGTGTGATAGTATCCATTATACCAAACTGACTCCGTCTTTTCAACATCATTATAATATCCTTTGAAAAGACCATTCGGAATAGCATCCTCTGTCTTTACAACAATCTCGCCTTCCTCTCCCGGAGCCGCCATTGTGCCATCCGATTTCATAATCGAAACGTCATACAATGGACTTGGTTTTCCCATAGAACCTGGGCGCGGTGTCATTCCCTTGATCGTTCCAATCAACATAGTTGTCTCTGTCTGACCAAAGCCCTCCATGATATCAAATCCTGTTTTTTCTTTGAATTTTTCAAAGACTTTCGGATTCAATGCCTCACCAGCAGTGGTTACATTCTGCAACGAAGAAAGGTCATAATTTTCCAGTTTCAAATGCACCATAACACGATATGCCGTTGGTGGCGCACAGAACGTTGTAATTTTATATTTCTCGATCATCTGCAAAATCTTTTTCGCATCAAAATCATCAAAATCATAGGTAAAAATTGGCGCTTCGCAAATCCACTGACCATAGATTTTTCCCCAGAGCGCTTTTCCCCAACCGGTATCAGAAATAGCAAAATGGATACCATCCGGATCCACCTGATGCCAGTATTTTGCCGTAATATAATGTCCCAATGGATATTTATAGTTATGGGCTGTAATCTTTGGATAAGATGTTGTTCCCGACGTAAAGAACATCAACATCGTATCATCTCCGCCCGCCGCATTATGTGGACGTGTGAAGTTGGCAGAAAAGAAGCGAATATCCTTGTTAAAACAATGCCAAGATTCTCTCGCGCCTCCTACCATGATTTTAGTCTTTAGCTTCGCATTTCCCCAAGCTGCTTTGTCCACTTCACGAGACACTTCACCGTCTGCCGTACAGATGATGGCATCCACTTCTCCCACTTTAAAGCGATACTCAAAGTCCTTTTTGGTCAAAAGGTTTGTTGCTGGAATGGCAATTGCACCAATCTTATGAAGAGCAAGCAAGGAAAACCAAAACTGGAAATGACGCTTCAGCACAAGCATAACTTTATCGCCTTTTTTGATTCCCAGATAGCTAAAATAGTTGGCAGCCATATTGGAATATTTTGCCATGTCACGGAATGTAAAACGGCGCTCACGCTCATCCAAAGATACGTGAAGCATCGCCAGCTTATCTGGACATTTCTTCGCCATGACATCGATTACATCATATGCAAAATTAAATTTATCATCGTTTTTGTAAGCAATGGATTTCAAAATCCCTTTTTCATCTAATTCTGTATCAATGTAGCGATCCGCGATACCTACAAGATCAAATTTGTTTCCTTCTCCGCGCTCCATAACAAAAATCCTTTCGTCGTAATCTTTTTTACTACACGTAGTATTCAAAACCACGTCGCCTCTTATTCATTATCATATACTACCACCCCCCTTATGTCAAGGCATATTTGATGAATTCCTTCCCATATGCTATAATAAATTATGACACTAAACTACAAGAGGTGAGATTGTATGAAACATCTGCACAAAGCCGATATTATTGCAATAGTAATTCTATTTAGCATCGGCCTTGTCATATCCTTTCTTATATATATGCCTTCAAAAAAGAATGGTACCTTTGTGGAAGTTCGCATTGACGGTGTAACTACGCAGCGCTATTCCCTTTCTGAAAATCGAAGTGAAACGATACAGACTCCAAATGGCACCAACACCTTCTATATAAATGCAGGTAGCGTACACATGAATCACGCAGATTGCCAGGATCAGATCTGTGTCAACACTAAAAAAATATCACAAAACGGTCAATCCATTGTCTGTCTGCCACACAAATTAGTCCTTACCATCGTAAGTAACACGGCAGAAGAACCGGACTATGATGCAGTGACAGGAGGTGCCCCATGAGTCGTGCTACAAAAATTGCCGAATTTTCAATTTTTACTGCGCTAGCTCTTATTTTCAGCTACATCGAAAGCTTGATTCCACTTCCCCTTCCGTATCCTGGCATAAAACTAGGATTGGCAAATCTAGTTATTATACTTGTATTGTATCAAAAAAGTTTTCGCTATGCGCTTTCCCTTTCGTTATTAAGAAATCTTCTCACCGCTGTGACTTTCGGCAATCTATTTGCTCTTGTATATAGCATTGCGGGCGGAATTCTTAGTCTGGTTGCCATGTCTCTTTTTCGAGCCTTTGGGAAAAATCATATTTCTCCCATATCCGTCAGTGCAGCGGGCGGTGTTTTCCACACCATGGGACAACTATTTGTAGCGGGATGCATCATCGGATTTGATTCCATTCTTGGCTATGTTCCCTTTTTGTATTTTGGTGGACTCCTTACAGGAATTCTCATTGGTTTTTTAACAATCCAATGCCTCCTTCGACTGCCAAAACACTGCATTTGACACTGTTCGACCTATTAATACTTTTTTATATATCTTTTATTTTTTTTCACAGTTAATTTATTGACCGAAATTTATTTCTGTGGTAGTATATGTTTACATCAAGAGAAACAATCGCTTGATGACATACATAGTTAAGGAGCGTTCCAATATGAAAAACACTGGAATTGTACGACACTTAGATAGTCTTGGACGCATTACTCTTCCAATTGAATTAAGACGTTCATTAGGAATTGAGGATCGTGGTTCATTGGAAATTTACACAGAGGACAACAAGATCGTTTTAAAAAAATATAAGCCTTGTGATGTTTTCACTGGTGAGGAAGACGATTTAATCGAATATGAAGGTTTGATGGTATCAAAAAAATCCATCAAAGCATTATCAAAGCTAGCTGGTTTAATTTAATCATATATCCCTTTAGTGTGGCAGGAGCCCCCCTAGACTCCTGCCTTTCCTTTTGCCCTCTTATTTCCACATTTTTCCAATTTCATCTTTTTCCCAGAGGACTAGTCATATTGATCACACGTTTTCTCTTCTTGGGAAATAAAGATTTCATATTATCAAATAACAAATACAAAAAAACAACTTGTAGTAACCTTTCAAACCCGCCGGTTCTTGAAACGCGTCCTTTGCGTTTCTATGTACCGTTGCGTGGTTTGACGAGCGCAAGCGTGTTACACACAAGTTGTTTTTTTGTATTTGTTTCTGAAAATTCAATCCTTATTTCCCAACAACCCTTTATACACCTGGTTCTTTGTCATTCCTCGATCTTTCGCCACTACTTTCATAGCTTCTTTCCGATCCATTCCCTGAGAAGTATACCGTTCCATATGCTCCTCTAGAGATATATCCTCCCACTTTTTCTGTTCCTCTTTTTCTAGCTCCTCCGCATCTGCCCCCTCTAGCGCAAACACAAACTCACCTTTCGGCTCATTTTCCTGAAAATAAGCCATCGCCTCTTCCAATGTACACTGTAATACATTTTCATGTTTCTTAGTCAATTCTTTACATACTGCGATTTTTCGTTCTCCCGGAATCACTTCTGCCACTGCTTCCAATGTCTTCACCAGACGATGTGGGGCTTCGTAAAACACCGTGGTATACGTACTACACCGCAGATTCGCCAACACTCTTCCCCGCTCTTTCTTGTCTTGTGGCAAAAATCCCTCAAAAGCAAATCGTCTTGTCGGCAAGCCTGAAAGAGTAAGGGCTGTCACAACCGCCGAAGCCCCTGGCAAAGAAGTCACTTCTACTCCCGCTTCATAGGCTGCCAAAGCAAGCTCCGCCCCGGGATCTGAAATCGCTGGCGTTCCCGCATCTGTTACTAATGCAATATTCTTCCCTTCCAACAGATCCTTAACCAAAACCGGCGTCTTTTGAAATTTATTGTGTTCATGATAACTAATCAGTGGCGTTTTGATATCAAAATGGTTCAATAGCTTTATCGTTTGACGCGTATCCTCTGCGGCAATCACATCCACTTCTTCCAAAATCCGCAAAACACGCAACGTAATATCCTCTAGATTGCCAATCGGCGTTGCACACAAATATAACATCTTGCCCTCCTATTCGCCTTTCTAATACATAGCCCGAACTTCTTCTGTGTATACATTTACAGACTCATACACAATCAGTGGCTTTTCCACTACCATTCCCGAATTTCCACCCTTTGTCCCCTGGATGAGAACCATATTGGGCTCCTTGTCCACGTAAGGATACACCAATTGCATTCGTTTTGGCTCGATTCGATATTTCACCATCGTATTCATAATCTCACTCAACCGAAATGGCCGATGCACCATAAAAAAGTGTCCACTTGGTTTCAACAGCTTCGCGCTCTCTCGGACGATATCCTCCAACGTGCAAAGCAATTCATGTCTGGCGATCGCTTTGTGCCCCGTAGGATTTGTCAAACCATGAGAACCAATCATATAGGGTGGGTTCGTAGTAACAACATCAAAGGAAGCCGCCTCAAAGTACGAGGATGCCTCCTTAATATCTCCTGTCGTAATATGTACGCGTTCTTCCAAATGATTGTACTGAACGCTTCTTCTTGCCATCTCCGCAATGTCTTCTTGAATCTCTAGTCCCTCAAAATATTCTCCCTTCGTCTTAGACGTGAGCAAGATAGGGATGATTCCATTTCCACAGCCAAGATCTAGCATGCGGGCACCTTTCCCCGCTTTCACAAAACTAGACAGAAGAACGGCATCCATGCCAAAGCAAAACCAGTTTGGATTCTGAATCAACATCAGACCATCCCGTTGCAAGTCATCCAGCCGTTCTCCCTCCCGAAGTAATTCTATGTTTTCCATCAGATCTTCGATTTACCTTCCTTTTTCTCCATGGCTTCCAGCGCCTTCAATTCCTTATCGTGATCATTGTCTCTCTGCTCACGACGACGTTCCTTCTTAAATTTGAGTTCTGCCGCCTGATACTCACGAACTTCCTTCTCATCGTTCTCCAAAGTCACGATTACTTTTACCTTCTGCTTCAGCACACTGACACTTGTTACCTCGCCTGAAAGTCCTTCTGGCGTTTTCACTCGTGCTCCTACGTTTGGAAGACTGCGATTCAACTCCTCGTAAGCCTCCTCTTCATTTTTCAAACAACACATAAGACGTCCGCACACACCGGAAATCTTTGTAGGATTCAAAGAAAGATTCTGCTCCTTTGCCATTTTTATGGAAACTGGGGCAAATTCGGAAAGGTACGTATGACAACAAAGTGCACGTCCACAAATACCAATTCCTCCGCGCAATTTTGTTTCATCTCTTACTCCGATCTGGCGAAGCTCAATTCTTGTACGGAAAACAGAAGCAAGATCTTTTACCAATTCACGAAAATCGATGCGGCCATCCGCTGTAAAGTAAAACAGCAATTTATTCTTGTCAAATGTATATTCTGCCGCGATCAGCTTCATTTCCAAGCCATGCTTCGCAATCTTCTCGAGACAGATCACATAAGCTTCATCTTCTTTTTCGCGATTCTTTTTCTCGCTTTCTTCATCTGCTTCTGTGGCAATTCGAATAATTCCTTTCAAAGGTGCCACGATTTTCTCTTCTGGCATCTCCGTAGGCGGAAGCACTACCGTTCCATACTCTACTCCTTTCGCCGTCTCCACGATTACGTGAGTTCCTCTCTTTATATCCTTTTCGTCGCCGGGATCAAAATAATATATTTTTCCCGCTTGACGAAATCGTACTCCGATGATAATTTTCAATTTATTATCCTACCTTTCTATTGTTTTAGCGTAAGAAGCATAAGCTCCATCGCCACTTCAAAATTCACATTGGCTTTCAAGCGAAGCTTTGCTTTATCAAACGCACGAAGAATTTCTTCTATTTTTTCATAATCCCGTTGGCTCGCCTCCGAAGAAATCGCACTGAACTCACTTTGGAAAATAAGCTGGTTCATGTTCTTCGTCGCCTTAAACAAAAGCACATCGCGATACCACAAAACCATGAGATCAATATAGTCTTTTACATTGTCTTTGTCCTCGCCGATCTCCTTAATGATCTCCAGCATTTCGGACATATCCATATTATGCACATTTTTAAGGATTCTTAGCACTTTCTCTTTCTTCTCTTCAAAATCCTCTGACTCAATATATCGAATGGCTTTTCCCAGATTTCCCTGGGCAAAAATAGCGCTGGTTCGCGCACGATAATCCACCACTTGGTACTTTTCCATCAAGTACTTCTCGATGATTGCCGTCGTCAATGGACGAAATTCCATCTTGAGACATCGGGACTGAATCGTCGGCAAAAGAGCATTGATATTACTTGTCAACAGAATAATAATACCATATTCTGGTGGCTCCTCAATGGTCTTCAACAACGCATTTTGCGCTGCCTCTGTCATACGTTCCGCCTCTGGAACAATGTATATTTTGTATGGGCTGGAAAATGGCTTGATGGCGATGGAACTATTGATTTTCTCACGAACATCATCCACTCCAATGCTGGACAACTCACGATTAACCCAGATAACATCTGGTTGATTGCCCGAATCGATTTGTTTACATGAGGCACAAGTACCACACGGACGACCTTCTTGCTCAGACAAACACTGCAAGCCCGCCGCAAACGTCTTCGCCACAGTCTCTTTTCCACATCCTACTTCTCCCTGAAAAATATACGCATGAAATGGCTTGTCTCCGCGAATCGCCATTTGCAAATGTTCCTTTATATCATCATGTCCCATAATTTCAGAAAACAAAAACATAAGAAACCCTCCTGTCTATCCCCGCTTTTATCTGTCAGGTTAGTATATCTAGCAATAATCCTCGTATCTCATCAATCTTTCCTAGTATAGCAAGGTGATCTTTTTCATCTTTCATTAGTTCCTGTGCTAATTCATCCAGCGCTGCATTCACACGCTTGATCATGCCATACACTCGGTGTCGTCCTCGTCGATCAAGAAAATTTTCTCGACTAAACTTGTGGGAACGATTTACAATTTCATTCATGAATTCCTGAATCAACTTCCGATAATGCTTCATATCGCGGACATCCATGTGTTTACTCAGTCGTTTCCCCTGCATCGTAATATCTTCCATCATCAGAGAAAGTCGAGCTTGCAAGCCCTCTTCTTCCAAAGAGCTCATTAAGGTAAACTTGAAATCTTCACCGGTATTCTGCGTCTGTTTTGTGGCTGTTGTTGCCATGGTCTGCTGCATCGGATCAATCTTTATATCCACCTTATCCTCTCCTTTCCCTTTTTATTATCTAAGACACAATAAATGTATAATACAGACGTACCCATTCGCATCCGTCTGCCCTCGGTAACATTATATCATTTTTTCCTTATATTATCTAGCCTATATTGGATATAAGTTTCTCAATATTTTCTACTGCTTGGTCAAAATCATCGTTGCGAATTCGTCTCTCGATTCCTGCGACTTGCAATTTTTCCGTTGCAAAATCCTCTTCGTCTGCCAGAAAACGACGGCACACCTCCTGCGCACACGGGCTTTTCTGGGATTTTTCCCGCTTCATGGCACGCTCCAATCGCTCCATATCATCTACCTCAATATATAATGGTACAATATTCTCGATTCCATAAAAGCCCTGCAACTTTTCATACCCCTCTAACGTAGAAATCAAGATATAGCTTACGTCTTTTGCCAAATCAATCTGTCCGTCATCCGCCGTAAAATAAAACCAAGGACCATGCACCGTATCATATTTGCGACACTCCACAATCTTTCCCTGCTCCCGCATCTCATACATCTCTTCCGGGGACACAAAAAAGTACTCTTTTCCATATGTTTCGCCCGCGCGAATTGGTCGAGTCGTATAAGTAACAATCTCTCTCAACTCCGGATGTCTCTCCAAGATTGCTTGATATAAAGAATCCTTTCCTGTCGCACTTTTTCCCATGATTACAAACAATTTGCCCATATTTTATGATTCCTCCATTTCGACGCAACTTTGCACCACTTCTACATTTCCCTGTTCGATCCCATACACTTCATAGCCCGCTTGCTCCCCAGCAATAAATGTTTCTATTATACTCTCTGAAATGCGCTCTCCAGCCACCACAATAGGCACCCCCGGTGGATATAGATAGAGGTCTGTTGCGGCAATCTGCCCTGCTGCCTCTCGAAGCGGAAGAACTCTCGTTTTACAACGAGCCACTTCATGGCTGTATTTCACACATTCTGTCGGTTGCCACGTATACCGAAATTCCGATGCGCTCCGTTGGCCAAGTTTCTTATCAAGGGAAAGCAACGCCGCCGCCAACCGGTCCATATCTTCAGCCTCATCGCAAACACTAGTCATAGCAATGCAATAATTTCCACAACTCATTTCTAATTCAATCCGATATTCTTTATACAGTATATCGGCAAACTCTCGCCCACTAACACCTGCTCCTTCCGTTACAATAACGATTTTGGATGCTTCTTTTTGTGGTGTTTCAAAAAGCGAAAGATGGGTTAAGCCACTCATTTTATGGCGAAATGCTTCAAGATTTTTTACATATGTATGAAATGCCCCTACTCCTTCTGACTCCAAAAACTGGTAACATCGATCCACACTGGCCATTAAAAGATAGGATGGACTACTGGACTGATAGGTCTGCAACGCCCATTCCAGTTGTTTCTTCTCCACCCGATCAAATCTCGCATGCAACACTCCCGTCTGGGTAAATGCAGGCAAGGTTTTATGCAAGCTTTCAATTACCACATCTGCCCCTTCCTTCAGAGCTGTATCCGGGAACCCCTCATGCCAGTTAAAGTGTGCCCCATGAGCTTCATCCACCATAAGTGGCTTCCCATACTTGTGAGCCACCATGGCAATTTCTTTTATGGGCGATACCACTCCCTCATAGGTTGGCGAAGCAAGCATGACGCACGCAATATCCGGATATTGTACCAACACTTCTTCCACGGACTCTTTCCGAATGCTACCTGCGATACCTAAGCGTTGCATATCCCCTCCCGCTCCATCTGGGTAGAGATACACCGGTTTTAACTCCAACAGGCGAATGGCATTGTAGACCGACTTATGACAATTTCTCGCCACCGCAATACGGTCGCCACGCTGACAACACGCCGTCAACGCCGCCAAAATCCCACAAGTACTTCCATTCACAAGAAGATACGACTGGTCCGATCCATACATTTTTGTCACCCGATTCATCCCTTCACGAAGAACCCCTTCTGGATGATGAAGATTATCAAAATCCCCAATTTCCGTAATATCCAATTCGTATGGATTTATCATTGTAAATGTTTTTTTTCGCTTATGCCCTGGCATGTGCATCGGAAGAACCTCCTCTTTTGCATACGTCACAAGCATATCATATAACCGTTTTTCCATGCTGTTTCCCTCGATATAAAAATAGAGCCGTAGGCCTCATTTTAGTATACTAAAAGATAACGTATTTTGCAAAGTTTTTTCCCCGCGAAAAAAAGTTGAAAATTTTTGTCCCAGGAGTTATGATAGTTGTATTACACAAAAAAGATAGGAGAATTACTATGAATGCATTCCTTGTTGCCAATAAATTTTCTGGCAGTACATTAACTACAATGATCGTAATAGCCTTGCTCTGCACCGCTGTTCCCTTTATTTTTCTAGCATATTATCGTTCCAAAACAAATGCAAAAATATCCTCCTTTTTCATCGGAATGGGATTCTATGCATTGTTTTACTTTGGCGCACAAGGTTTACTAAACGCCTTGATATTCAACATTTTTAACCTAAAAGATACCTTTAACCTGTCTACACATCCTGTGTGGTATGCCCTTTACGGCGCACTGGTTGCCGGTGGATTGGGGGCAGTTGGAAAATTTGTAGGCCTTCGATTCGCCATGAAAGAGCGCACAGGAAAAGAAAATGGTCTGCTTTTCGGTGCCGGCTACGGTGGATTTGAAACCATTGCCTTTGGAAGTTCCATGATTATGGGAAACATTATTTTAGCATTGATGGTTAATTCTCTTGGAATGGAGGAATATATTGCGAAGCTAGGACTAAGTGGTCAAAAATTGACAGATTTTCAAAACGGCCTCCAAGAACTCATTGCCGTTCCTTCCATCGAATACGTGGCACAGGGAACCACGCAGGTTCTTACCTTGTTTTTCCAGACCACCCTTACCCTTCTGGTCTATATTGCCATCCATGATCAAAAACGGAAGTTCCTTTTCCCCGTCGCCATTCTTTTGGAACTACTTTTCTATGTTCCCGTTTATTTTTCACGGGCAGGCATCATCCAAAACACAATGATTGAGCTTGGGATTATCGGCGGAATCACCATATTATCCGCTGCCTATGCTTATCGCATCTTCTTTTCCTACACGGAAAAAGAATAAATCACAAAAAACATGGGAAATCTTTCTCATGTTTTTTTATATTCTTTTATATTTCCTCTTGCCAGTTTGAGGAATGCTTGATAAAATAGATGGGTAAAATAGGACAATTGGTGCAATCTGCGCCAAAACAAATAATTATCAACATAAGGAGAATATCATGGGCGGATTTTTTGGAGTT
>JAZNJZ010000020.1:0-2487 GCA_045578325.1 Eubacterium sp. | reverse complement strand
TCACCATCGCTATAAGAGTATTCAAATTTGCCATCCATGACAGTGCGCACTTGCTTCGAAGCAAGATTGATGACACGAAGAGTAGTACGGTCTTCGAGGAAGGCCACTTCCTTACCGTCCGGACTATATTGTGGTTGGAATGAAGTGATACTTGAATTTGTAAGTTTTTCTTCTTCGATTCCAGATGCGTAAGTGAACAGTTTTTCTTCCTTGTTGACTATTTTGCTTTGATACAATTGCCACAATCCGTTACGTTCGGAAGCATAGACCAAACTTCTTCCGTCAGGAGCGAAATCTACATTGCGTTCTTGTTCTGGTGTGTTGGTAATCTGGCGGGTAGTCTTGTATTCTGTAGAAGTGACATATACATCACCGCGCAGAATGAATGCCACTTCCTTTCCATCATCCGATAAGGCGATTTGGGTGGCACCATTATTCTTGATCTGACGAATGACATCACGGTTGATTTGGTCGGTAACTACTTTGACATTTACTTTCTGAGGTTGTGCTCCTTCCTTAAGAGTGTAAATGCCTCCATCATAGCCGTAGCATAACAAGCCATTGTTGGAACGGCTCAAAAAGCGCACCGGATGATTGTTATGCTTGGTGATTTGTACAGGCTTGCCACCGTTGATGTTTGCTTTGTATACATTGAACGAACCGCTCTGTTCGCTTAAATAATAATAGGAGTCTGCATCTGCCCAAACCGGATTCCGGTCTTCACCATTAAAGGATGACAGCTTTTTGTAGGAGCGTTCACCTTCCACATTGCACATCCATACATCGCGGGTTATGGATGAAGTATGGTGTTTGCGCCATGGGTCTTCGTATCCTTTTTTATCATGATACAGGATTTTTTTGCCGTCTGCCGAGAAGCTGATGTCTTCCATTGGCATAGAGGAGAACATGACCGGTCGACCACCTTCGGTGCTTACTTCATATACTTGTGGAAATTGCCCGGAAGCGAACTGCATATCATCGGTTGAGGGTAAGATGTTGGCGAGGAACAGGATATGGTCATTGTCTTTGTAGGCCAGTGGCGTTTCATTCCCCGAATGGGTTGTAAGACGAGTCGGAGCTCCTCCGTCTTTATCCACTACATATATATCCATGCTTCCCATCCGGTCGGAGGCAAAAACAATTTGCTTGCCATCGGGACTCCAAACAGGGCGAGTATCATGTGCCGGATTCGTAGTAATCTGTAAGGCTCTTCCACCTGTTGATGGCACTGTATAAATGTCTCCTTTAAAAGAAAAAGCTATCAGATTGCCGTCGGGAGACAATGCTGGATAGCGCATCCATGCGGAATCATCTGCCGCATGGCAGTTGAGTGACAGAGCGAAAGCTGTCACAGCAAGTAATTTCTTTTTCATGTTGTCGATTGGATTATTTGAATTTTATGTTTCCTTTATCTCTTTCGGAAAAAATTTCGGATACGTTTAATAATTTTAAAACCGGTCATTATCCCATTGAAGATGGCTATTCCCGAATTGAAGTTATGCATTACTGCATGGGCTCCTTCCATTGTTTCTTCTGGCTTGAACAACTGACGGACGGATTCCGACATCCGTTGCTTGGATGCTCGAATCTCTGCCAGTTTCTCAGCTTTTTGTTGGCAGATAATTTCCAGTGTGTATGAGACTTTTTGAGATTCGTTGGAACTGGTCATGATCATTTGTCATTTAGAAGTAAATTGGCGAGAAAATTAGTCAGTGGTTGGATGATGAGCCGTTGGCGTAATATGTATACAAACAGACCGATAAACAGGATGCCTCCAGTTATGATGGCGTAACTATTGGTAAGGCCGCCTACATACGGTTCGAGGATATATGCCAAAGTGAAAGATAGGTAGAATAGGGCGATTATGCCAAGGGCTACCAACACCAAAATCAAAATTAGGGTTGAAATGAGGATTGTCAATTTATGGGTAATGTCAAGTTTGACATAGTCCTTTTGCAAATCCACATAATTTTTCACCTCGGCGAGCAAGGCTTGCAAGTTGTCGATGGTTTTATCGTTTACAAACATAGTATATCCGGGTAACCTTGTTCCGAGTGAAATGAAACTTTCTTGATTTTGTAATCGGTCGTTTCATCTCACTTGGAATAACAAAAGAAAATTAGTCTACTGCATCCTTTACTTCAGCGGCAATCTTGTCTACCAATTCGTCCATTTCAGAACGGTTCAATTTGATGCCTTTTTCGCGAAGGATATCCTTGATTTTTTGACGAGTGTCCTCTCCCTTTTCAGGAGCGAACAAAATACCTAATGCTGCACCTATGGCGGCTCCACCTAAAAATGCGGCTAAAAAGTTCAAACCTTTCATATTATTCTTTTTTAGTATACTTCACAAAGCTAACAAAAAAAAATGGAATAAGTTTCTCTTTTGGATAGAATTTGTTATTTTTGCGCTCAAAATGAGAAATGAAGAATAATATTAACAATAAAGTCTAAAGAATGATGAAGAAATTAATGGTTCTGGGTATG
>JAZNJZ010000019.1:0-38975 GCA_045578325.1 Eubacterium sp. | reverse complement strand
TAGACAAGACGGGGACCATAACTCTCGGGGAGCCGAAAGTGACAGATGTTGTGCCACCGCAGGGAGTGACGGAAGCGGAACTTTTGCAGATGGCATACTCCTTGGAACGCAAGAGCGAGCATCCGCTGGCGAGAGCAGTTGTGGAGTATGGGGACACGCATTCTGTGACGGCGGAAGAGGTGGAAAAATTTCAAGCAGTTTCAGGAAATGGATTGCAAGGGTGCATCAAAGGAAACATCGTATATGGTGGAAAATGCGAATTTATTGAAAAGCAGGTGGCAATTCCGACGGAAATCCAGATACGTGGTAATGCCTTGGCAAAAGAAGGAAAAACGCCGTTGTATTTTGCAGAAGAGGGGCATTTTCTCGGGTGCATTGCGGTGGCAGATGTTATCAAAAAGGACAGTCCTCAGGCGATTCGTGAGCTGAAAGACATGGGAATCCGTGTGGTGATGCTGACGGGAGACAATGAGGAGACGGCGGCAGCCATCGGACGTCAGGTAGATGTGGATGAGATTATCGCAGATGTTCTGCCGGATGGAAAAGAAGAACAGGTGCGTCGATTGAAAGAACATGGCAAGGTTATCATGGTGGGAGATGGCATCAATGATGCGCCGGCGTTGACTCGGGCGGATATCGGAATTGCCATCGGTGCAGGTACCGACGTGGCTATGGATGCGGCGGATGTGGTGCTGATGAAAAGCGAATTGTCAGATGTGCCGGCGGCCATTCGCCTTAGCCGAGGCGTGTTGCGGAACATTCACCAGAACTTGTTTTGGGCATTTGTTTACAATGCAATTGGGATTCCGTTGGCAGCGGGTGTATGGATTCCGCTGTTTGGCTGGCAACTCAATCCAATGTTTGGTGCGGCGGCGATGGGGCTTTCGAGCTTTTGTGTGGTGAGCAATGCGTTGCGACTGAATTTGTTGAACATGTATAAAAAAGAAAAGGAGACAAAAGAAATGACAAAGACAATGAAGATTGAAGGAATGATGTGTGGACACTGTGAGGCTCGCGTGAAAAAAACGTTGGAGGCGCTGGAGGGCGTGGCAAGTGCCGAGGTGAGTCACGAGAAAGGAACCGCCATGGTGACGTTGTCCGCAGATGTGTCCAATGAAGTGCTGAAAGAAGCAGTGGAGGCGCAGGACTATCCGGTGACCGCGATCGAATAGAGGAATTGTGAGAATATAGAAAAAGCTGGATATCGGTGAGGATGCCCAGCTTTTATTTTTGCTCTTCTTTATTTGCGATTTCGTTTTTCTTCTACAATGACACGGCATCGTGCGCGCTGGCCACAAGATAGAAGCGTGGCGGTGATGTATGCCTCACCTGGGGAAATGGCTGTAATTATTCCCTTTGAATTTACAGATACAATGCCTTTATTTGAACTTTCAAAAATTGGTGTTTCCAATGAAATATTTGGCTTAACAATAAAAGAAAGTTTTGTTGTATCCGAAACTTTTAAATTGACTTTCGTCTGCGTGAATTTTATACTAATAGCATAAGGTGTCACTTTGATTGTGGTCTTGAAATTACGAATCCGTTTTCCCTTTCTGTTGTAAACATTGGCATGGATAACGGTAGAACCGATGCTTACGGCAGTGATGGTAGCTGATTTGGTTTGTTTCTTGTCCTGTGAGACGGAGACGATGTCATTGTCTTCGGATGTAAACGTTACTTTCTGCTGCTTTTTTGTATTGTACACGCGCAAGGTGTAAGTTTCATTTTTGGTAAGAGTAGCTTTTCGGACATTTATTCTCATCTTTTTTGTTGCGCATGTTGCTGTGGTAGACGGAATGAACATTGCGTTGGAAAAAAGTAGTACAAAAGCTAATATATATGCCAATATTCGTCGTTTCATAATAATCACCTTTCTTCGATCAGACAGTTGTTGTCATGATTTGAAGTAAGTGTAACAATAAGCTGTGGCACAAACATGTCATGAAAAAATTGAAAATTGTCACAAAAAGAACATGATATGTCGTTATAGTGGGCATAGAGGAAATTAAGATTCGAGAGGAGAGGTTCGAAATGCAACATATATTGATTGCGGATGACAATGAAGACATCCGAGAAGTACTGGGAACATACGTGGTAAAGGAAGGGTTTGAACCTATCATTGCCAAAGATGGAATCGAGGCCTTTGAGCTATTTAAGAAAAGCAACCCGTCGGTGGTGTTGCTGGACATCATGATGCCGGGAATCGACGGGTATCAGGTGTGCAAAAAAATTCGTGAAATATCGGATGTACCGATTATCCTTATTACGGCAAAGGGAGAGGATTATGAACGTGTGATGGGACTGGATATCGGTGCCGATGACTATGTGGTAAAACCATTTAGTCCAAGCGAAGTTATGGCCCGAGTTCGTGCAGTTCTGCGTCGAATGGGACGCAACGAAACCACCCATGACAAGAAGGTGCTGACCATTGGTGACCTGACGATTAATATCGAGGCCTACAGTGTGTTTGTTGGAAAAGAGAAGATTCCAATGACCAAAAAGGAAGTAGAGACTATGTGGATTTTGGCAGAGAATCCAAGCAAAGTATTTACCAGAGACAATCTGCTGGATAGTTTGTGGGGACAGGATTATTTTGGTGATAGCCGAACAGTGGATTCTCACATCAAACGTCTCCGTGCCAAACTAGACAAAGTGGAGCATCCGAATTGGGAAATCAAGACTATTTGGGGTCTTGGTTACAAGTTTGAGATTTCCGTGTAATTACTGGCAGAAAAGAGGATAACCTTGAAGAAAATGTTTTGGCGAGTCGGGATTTATTTTGCATCGGCGCTCGTTATACTGGCAGCAGTGACGGGCATCGTCTTTACAAGATTTAACCGACGAAATATTATGAATGTATACAAAGGCGAGATGAAAAGCTTGGCCCAAAGTGTATCAAAGCGTGTCAGTGAGGCCATGGAAGACGATGAAAGTGAGGATATTTCGGTTTATCTCAGCGCGCTAAAAGACTTTGGTGAGTTTCGCAATACAGACATCTGGATTTTGTCCAATCCATCTATGGAGGAACCATTGCCGGATGCGTATACCAACGTGGACATTAACCAGATTACCTTGGAGGATGAACGGACCCGAGCGCTGTTGGGGATGGCTTTTCAAGGGAAGACAAAAAGCTATAGCGGTTATGACAGTATTTATGACACCGATATGATGCACCTTGCTACTCCGATCAAGGACAGCAAAGGGGAAAATGTGGGTGTGGTACTTGTGAATGGGGAGATGGATTATCGCGCCAATTCGGTGAGCCAGTATCAGAAGTACATGATTGCCAGCGTAGTAGTGGCATTGTTTGTGTCTCTTGTGATCGCTGCATTCTTTTCGCGACAACTGGTGCGCCCCATCGTACGGTTGAAGGAAATTGCCCTTCGCATGGCAGAAGGGGAGTACGCTCAGCAGACCCAGATTGAGAGGCGAGACGAACTGGGCATGTTGGCGGACAGCATGGACGTGTTGTCGGAAAAATTGGTGGAAGCAGAGGACTTCAGAGAAAAGTTGGAGCAGAGCCGACGGGATTTCTTCTCCAATGTATCCCACGAGTTGCGTACACCTATTACCGTTGTAAAGGGCTACGCAGAAACTATGGTGGACGGCTATGTAGAGGATGCAGAAAAGCAACAAGAGTACTTTGATCGAATTATAAAAGAATGTGTGGGAATGGAACGCTTGGTATCCGATCTCCTCATTCTTTCTAAAATGGAAAATCCGGATTTTGAACTGGAAAAAGAGATACTTAATGTCATTGCGGTAATGCAGGATTCCTTGCGAAGCATGCGAGTGCTTATGAATGAAAAGGGAATTCAAGCAAGTTTGGATTACGATGATGAATGTTCCTTGATCGAGGGAGACTACGATCGAATTCGTCAGTTGTTTTTGGTGCTGTTGCAAAATGCAGTGAAGTACGCTGATGACAATACAGAGATTCGAGTCACCATTCGACGACAAGAGGGGACAATCTATGTGGTAGTGGCAGATGATGGAATTCCAGTACCGAAGTCAGAGTGGAAAAATATTTTTGAAAAGTTTTATCGCGCAGATGTCCATGGAGAGAAAGATGGATCCGGCTTGGGCCTTATGGTGGCGAAGAATATCGTGGAGCGTCACGATGGTGAAATCTGGGCCACAAGCGACGAAAAGAGGGAGACTTGCTTTCATGTAAAATTTCCTGAAGTTTCCGTGGAAAATCTTTGTTAAGATATAGACAATCTTGTCGAATTATGTTATTCTTGATACGATTGTGATAATATTTTTCAGCAAAAGGAGAGAAGAGTGCATGAGAGGTATCGAAACACCAATAACCAAGATTCGTAGACAGGTTTTTACAGAAGTTGTTAAGGTTGCATTTGATTCAGAAAACATCAATGATGATATCGAAGCAATTCCTTATAAAATTACTCCGTCGGATGTACCGCTTTACCGTGACAGTATTTATCGTGAGCGTGCCATCGCTGGTGAGCGTGTACGCCTTGCTATGGGTATGTCACTTCGCCCAGAGAGTCAGCCGGTGCATATTACAAGTGGTCTGAGTGAGAGTAATATTTCAGATAAATATTATGAGCCACCATTGATGCAGGTGATTCCATCTGCCTGTGCAATGTGTGAGGATAATGCATATGAAGTGTCGGATCAGTGCCGCGGTTGTGTGGCTCACCCATGTCAGGAAGTGTGTCCAAAGGATGCCATCAGCATGGTAAACGGCAAGTCTGTTATTGACAAAGATAAATGTATTAAATGTGGAAAATGTAAGGCAATCTGTCCTTACGATGCCATTGCAAAGAAACAGCGTCCTTGTGCAGCATCTTGTGGTGTAAGAGCCATTGACAGTGATGAGCATGGTCGTGCACGCATCAATGATACCATTTGTGTAAAATGTGGTCAGTGTATGGTAAGTTGTCCATTTGGAGCCATCGCAGACAAATCTCAGATCTTCCAGCTTGCACGTGCATTGAAGCAGGGGGATGAGGTTATCGTAGAATTGGCACCAGCGGTAATCGGACAGTTTGGAGAGGACGTTCGCCTCTGGAAGATTAAAGCAGCATTGAAAGAAGTCGGTTTTGCCGATGTATATGAGGTTGCACTTGGTGCAGATATCGGAGCTATCACCGAGGCAAGACATTATGTACATGAAGTTGCGACAGGAAAACTTCCATTCCTTTTAACTTCTTGTTGTCCTGCATGGTCCGTATTGGCGAAGAGAACTTTGCCAGAAGATATGATTGATTCCGTTTCCAACGCATTGACACCAATGGTTGCTACTGCTCGTTCCATTAAGCAGAAACATCCAAATGCTCGTGTGGTATTTGTAGGACCTTGTGCGGCGAAGAAGTTGGAAGCTTCTCGTGATTCTGTACGAAGCGATGTGGATTTCGTTATTACTTATGAAGAGCTTGCTGCGATCTTTGAGGCAAAGGGCATCGACATGGAGACCTACGAGGCAGAGGAGCCAATCCATGACGCAACAGGAGCAGGCCGTGGTTATGCGGTAGCTGGTGGTGTGTCCAAAGCCATCGAAGAGTGTATCAATGAATATTATCCAGGTACGGAAGTGCTCATCGAGCATGTAGAGGGACTTAGCGAGTGTCAGAAGATGCTTCTTTTGGCAAAGGCTGGTAAGAAAGACGGCTGCCTCATCGAAGGTATGGCTTGTCCTGGCGGTTGTGTCGCTGGTGCCGGTACCAATATTCCAGTAGCAAAGGGCGCTCAGGCGGTAAGAAAATTTGTGAAGGATTCTACAAAGAATCTTCCACCAAAAGAGTATTCTCAGATTGAGTTGCCATAAGGTTAAGATAAAAGTAATGTGAAAATGAGAGCCAATTCCTGCGAGAGATTTCGTGGGAGTTGGCTTTTTTGCTTTATAGGAAATCATGACTATAATAAATCTTTTTTATTGAGATAAGTAAAAGTTTATTGGACAATCATAAAGTGTCTATGATATACTTTCCTTTGTGTGTCTATACATAAAATACTATTTTACATTAAGAAATGGAGGAAATCATGAAGAAATTAATGGCAATTGTAGTATCTCTAGCACTGGCGATAGTAAGTGTATTGGGAAGTACAGGAGATGCGCTTGTATATGCGCAAGACACCGTATTATATCAGAAAGAAACCATCTTCTATGGTGAAAACTTTACGGTAAAATACGTAATCGAAAGTCAATGGAATGACGAATACATAGCAAATGTAACAATTACAAATACAGGGGACACAACCATTGAGAACTGGGAATTGTCCTACGAGTCTGCGGACGAATATAGTAACGTGTGGAATGCGGTAGTTTCCTACCATTCCGCAAGAAACTACAACGTGAAAAATGCAGAGCACAATCAGAATATCAAGCCGGGAGAATCCGTATCTTTCGGTTTTCAGGCATCTTTTACCGGGGGTAAGATTGACATCCCGACGTCGTACAAATTCCTTGGTGATAAGTTGATTGTGAGTAACGAAGAGTGTCAGGTAAACTTCGAAGTACAGAGTGCCTGGAACAACGGATGTATCATGCATGTGACCATGTATAACAATTCTGATGAGAACATCGAAGACTGGGCAATGGATTGGGATTTTGCAAGTAATCACAAGATTGATAACATTTGGCGTGCAAAAGTGGAATCTCAAGAGGGCACAACACATCACTTGAAGAATTGCGAGTACAACTCCATCATTAAACCAAATCAGAAGGAAACTTTTGGTATGCAGATTAGTTTTCCAGATGGAGAGATTCCGCAGTATCCAACCAATGTAGTGGTATCACAATTTAAGAAGGACAAGTGGTATCTTGACTTTGATAAAGAGTGGAATCGAAAAATGATTCATGCCGATGCGGCAAGTGTGGTGGAAGCCAGTAAGGTGAACAAAGGAAGTATCAAAGTTGGTTTGATTGATTCCGGAGTGGATTACTCACAGAACATTAATGTAGTGGAAGATGAGGATTTTGTGGAGAGTTATGACGATGTAAATCCTCTGTTTGCTGATCTTTCCGGTCACGGAACAGCGGTGGCTGCATTGCTTGGTTCTGATTCCAGTAAAGGTTCTACAGACTACAAATTTGATAATGAGTACCTGCAGACATTGATGGATGAGCGAATCGATGGTGTTAATCCTTATGTGGACATTTATTCGGCGCGTGTGCTGGATGAAGGAAATGACACCACTATTGATCAGCTGGTAAACGGAATTGAATGGGCGATCGAGAAAGATGTTAAGATTTTGAACATCAGTTGTGGTGTGAGTAGCAACTCGCAAAAACTTTACAACGTAATCAAAAAGGCATATAATAAAGGAATACTAATCATTGCTGCTGCAGGAGATGGTGACAGTGTACAGTACCCAGCAAAATATAGTGAAGTTATGGCAGTTGGTTCTGTAAAGTGTAACGGAAAGATTGCGGAAGATAGTGCTACTGGAAGTGAAATCGAAGTGGTGGCACCTGGAGAAGACGTGACAACTTACGGACCATTTGGAATCCTGACTTGTTACTCTGGTTCTAGTATGGCAGTACCACAGGTAACAGCGTTAGCTTCTATCTTGTGGCAACAGGATCCGACAAAGAGTAGTGAATTTATCCGTCGTCTCATCGATGCGACAGCAAGACCGTTAGGAGATGAAACGAAATACGGATATGGCTTGATTGATTGTGAATATGCGTTAAACCAGTATAACAGTTTTGCAACGACCTTTGCCAATCAGCAACCAACAGCGGCGTCTGTGAATGAGTTGCTGGATGGCGAGGGGTTTGTGGAGAACAATGCGAATGTGCTTCGTACCGATACGGAAGTGGTGAAGGGGTATTGGCGTGGAGATGAACATGAAGAAACGGTTGGGAAGCTGAATTTTGCTAGAGCTGGTTCTACTTGGCCAGATGATAAAACTTCGACGATTAATGGAATGATGGATCATCCGCGACTTCATGGATATTATAAGTCAAATTACATAAAGGCGTACAAAGTCATTACAAGGATGGCAAAGCAGACGAAAAATAAAGGCAAATATACACTAAAGAAAAAAGCAGATGATTTTACAAGGAAACTAGTAAATGCAGTCAATGGCGCCACAAGAGATACTGATAAAGGAAATGGGTTTGCAAAAAAAGGGTGTACAACTAAAAAGCAAAAGGCTTTATTTCTATATGGAATGGCACTTCATGGTGTTGCGGACATTTTTGCACATAGTTCAACTTCTGTCAGTACAAAGAATAAAAGCGAGTACAAGAAAATTTTTGATAAAAAACCGAAAAAAATAGCTAAGAAGTGGGGCCGCTTAAAGCATGGAACTAAAAAGAATGGAAAATTTGTTAAGAAACGCAATTTGGCGGATGCACCGGAAATAGTTGTTAATCGATTTGAGAGTGCGAAAGGAGTGTGTGGGGCTATAATAGACAAAACAGTGTCTAAGTTCGAAGTTGGAACTAATGCAGATTTTGAGAATATCATTTATTATCAAACATGCAAAAAAGCAAAAAGTTATAAAAAGACAAAGAAGAAAAAAGAGTATATGCGTAATACATATGGTGTTTTGCTATTGAAAAAGTACTTGGATCATAATGATAACAAGAAGCTTAAAAAGATTATAAAAAACGTGAGCGCTGCTAATGTAAAGCAGGTAGTGAAAAAATGGAAGTGAGGAAAGAAGATATGAGAAAAAATGCTATAATAAATCAAGTTTCAATATTGCTCATCTTTATGTTATTACTTTTTACACCTACGGGAAAGGGGTTGGCAAATGAGAAACCTTCTTTTGGGAAAGACGAAAATGGAATTCAGTGGGTATATAATCAAGATACTAAAACATTGACGTTTTCTGGAAACAAACGAATGGCTGCGAATCCAGAAGATGATAGTCACGGATTGGTTACTACAGGTTGGAATTATCTGGGAGAAGAGACCGAACATATCGTAATTGAGGATGGAATTCTTGGAATTGGTAAGGAAGTGTTTTCTGGGTTTCGATATATTAAATCAGTTCAGATTCCAGATAGTGTAACACAAATTGATGACGGTGCATTTAAGGATTGTCATTCACTACAAGAGATTGAATTACCTTCTCGATTGATAAAAATTGGAAGAGATGCATTTGATAGTTGCTTTAAACTGGAAAAAGTTACGATTCCGTCGACAGTTACGAGTATTGGCGAAAGTGCATTTTATGGCTGTAAAAATCTTAAAAGTGTTACTGTGCCAGATAGTGTCAAGAAAATTGGTGTGGCGGCGTTTGCCTATTGCAATGAACTCGAAAATGTAACTTTGCCAAAAGCGTTGAAGGAGATTTCGCCACAGTTATTTATGTTTTGCAAAAAGCTGAAGGTCGTTCAAATTCCAGCGCGAGTAACAAAAATTGGGGAGTTTGCTTTTGCGGGAACTGGCTTAAAGGAGATTGTTATTCCGTCTAAAGTTACAAAATTTTATACTAAAAACAAGCGTACCTATGAGAGCATGTCCCCTTTGTTTAAGAACTGCAAAAAGTTGAAGAGAATCACAATTAAAAGTCGCAAAATTAAAAGTGTGTATCGATATGCTTTTTCTTACGTAACCAAGAAAACCACCATCCGCGTCCCGAAATCAAAGCTCAAAACCTACAAGAAGATGTTCCGTAAAGCGGGGCTGAGTAAGAAAGTAAAGGTGCGAGCGATATAACATTATTTATTTAACAAAAGAAGTCCTATTTTCCATGCAAGGGTAAGAGTGGAGAATAGGACTTTTATACATGCGGCAAGATTTTAGACGAGATAACATTGCAAGTCATTCATTCCTCTGTTACAATAATAAGATACGATGAAGGGAGGATATCATGCAGAAGGAAAAGAAGAATTGGCTGGGGACCATACTGATACTGGTGGTACTGACATTTGTTCCCCTGATAGTATCTGCAAAAAAATATAGTAGTGGCCTTGGCGTTTTTCCATGGTTTTCTAATTCAGATATAACTTACGACTTCTTTCTGTATTGGAAAGCCCAGGCGCTGATTCTCATGTGTGGTGTCATTTCTTTATATATTACGGTAAAGATTTTCAAAGACGGTTCGGAGACCTTTGGACACATCCATAAAAAATATCTTGTTCCTGCGTTGTTATATTTGGGGATGTCGTTGCTGTCTACCTTGTTTTCAGAACAGAAGACGACAGCAGTTTTTGGGGGATATGAGCAGTGGGAAGGAATGATTCTTCTTGCTATCTACGTTATTCTCATGCTACTGACATACGCCATTTTGAAAGGAAAATCAGAGTTGTCGCTGGTTGCCTATGGTGTCCTTGGCGGTGTGGCAGGGATGGCATTTTTAAGTGCCATGCAGGCCATGGGATATGACTTTTTTCGGACGCCAGCGGGACAGGCAGTCATGAACTTTATGCTGAATCGGAAGCTGCAGTTTTCCTTTAATTTTGAGCTGGGGCGGGTGTACGGTACGCTATATAATCCCAATTACGTGGGTTCCTATGTGGCGCTTTTCTTCCCAGTGGTGGCGTCGCTTGTGGGGATGCGGAAAAAGATGTCCGAGTTGATTCGAAGCATCTTGGCAGTTGTGGTGCTGGTGCTTCTTTTAATCATGTTACTGGGCTCCCAGTCAGTTACGGGGTGCATCGGTATTGTTATGACGTTGGTTTTGTTTGCGGCATTTATGTTGGGGCATAGAAGTCGGCGCACGTGGAAATTATTTGCTGGTGGCGCGGTGTGCATGGTGGTTATGACGGTAGTGATAATCAGTAATCGTGGCGTTTTCCAATACGGTGTAAACAAGATTACCAATCCTACGCCAAATCGTGCGGTGGTGACGGCAATGGTATCCCAGTCAGGATATCTGGAAATCCAGACGGCACAGGATGACGTGATGAAGCTGGTGGTGGAAATGGATCAAGACACATTTTCCTTTGAAGCTACAGATGCCCAAGGGGAAGACATACCCTTTGCTTATGATGAAGAGCAGAAGAAAATACAATTTCAAGATAAACGATTTGAGAAAATAGAGATTTTGGACACCGAAGTGGTGGCAGAAGGTGAGAAGCACCATGCATTTCAGGTGGCAACGCCTTCTGTGGGACGTACATACACCATCGTTCCTCAGAAGGAAAGTGACACAACGGGGCAGATTTCCATGACCTATCGGGTTGTGAATCCTTTTGATAAGCTGGATCAATTGCATCCGATTCCACGACTTGGCTTCAAGGAGAGCCAGCACTTTGGCAGTCGGCGAGGGTATATCTGGTCTCGGACATTTCCTCTTTTGTCGAAGCACATTTTACTGGGCTCTGGACCAAATACTTTTGTGTATGAGTTTCCAAACGACGATTATGTGGGAATGAAAAACGTAGATTATGACGGGGCTGTTGTAACGAAACCTCACAACATGTACCTACAGATTTTTGTGCAGACAGGGCTGTTGTCATTGGTGGCATTTTTGGCGCTGTATATCATATATTTTGTGGAATGCTTGCGCCTGTACTGGCATCGAACCGACTTTTCTTTTCTGGCGAAGTTCGGTGTGGGTATCTGGTTCGGAACCTTTGGGTACTTGGTAACAGGCCTTGCCAATGACTCTAGCGTGTGTGTGGCGCCGTTGTATTGGTGCTTGCTAGGAGTGGGATTTGCGGTGAACCGCTGGGAGAAAAGAAAAATAAAAGGAGAAGCCATCCATGGAAAAGACGACAGTATCCAAGAAAAAAATATTGCTGACGGCAATTAATGCCAAGTACATTCATTCCAATCTAGCGATTTATTCGTTGCGGGCAAATGCTGGCAAATACGCGGGGCAAATTGAATTGGCAGAATATACCATCAATCATCGCAGGGAAGAGATTTTGCAGGGCATCTATCAGAGGAAGCCGGATGTTGTTGCATTCTCTTGCTATATATGGAATATTGAATACGTGCTGGATACCGCAGAAAATTTGAAAAAGGTTATGCCGGAAGTTCGAGTTATCCTGGGTGGGCCAGAAGTGTCCTATGACGTCACGGAGCGATTGGAGAAATACCCTTTTGTGGATGCCATCGTTGTGGGCGAAGGGGAAGTTACTTTTCGTGAGTTGGCAGCATGCCTATGTGAAGAAAAAGATTGGGCGGCGCTGGTAAAGGTGCCGGGCTTGTGTCTTCGGGTACAGGGGGCGCCTTTGGTGACAGAACCGAGAATCCCCATGGATATGGACGAGCTGGTATTTCCGTATGGGGATTTGGAGGAGATGGAAAATCGCATCATCTATTATGAAACCATGCGTGGCTGTCCATTTTCCTGTAGTTACTGCTTGTCTTCGGTGGATAAGCGGGTGCGCATGCGTAGTCTGGACAAGGTTTTTCAGGAGTTGGACTTTTTTATCCGCAATAAAGTAAAGCAAGTGAAGTTTGTGGATCGGACCTTTAACTGCAATCATGATCATGCCTATCGTATCTGGGAGTATCTTCATGAGAATGATAATGGCCTTACCAACTTTCACTTTGAGATCGCGGGGGATCTTCTGCGAGAGGAAGATTTTGCGCTGTTTGAAAAATTCCGTCCGGGACTGGTGCAGTTTGAGATTGGTGTCCAGTCCACGAATCCACAAACCTTGGAGGCCATTCGGCGAAAAATGGATTTGTCGGTTTTGGAAGCGCGGACGGAGAAAGTGCGTAACATGGGAAATATTCACCAGCATCTGGATCTGATCGCCGGACTGCCCCACGAGGATTACGAGTCTTTCCGAAATTCTTTTAATGATGTGTATGCCATGAAACCCGACCAGTTACAGCTGGGATTTTTAAAGGTGCTCACTGGTTCGTATATGAACGAAATGACAGGGGAGTATGAGATTCAGTACGGAAGCCGTCCTCCTTACGAAGTGCTGGCCACAAAGTGGTTGCCTTATGAAGATGTTCTCCGCTTGAAAGGCGTGGAGGAAATGGTGGAAGTGTATTACAATAGTTTTCAGTTTGCAGCCACCATGGCGTTGTTGGAGCCGCAACACGAAAGCGCCTTTGGATTGTATGAGAGCCTGGCAAATTACTATGAGGTGAAGGGATACTTTGAACGGAAGCACAGCCGTGTGTCCCGATATGAGATTTTGTGGGAGTACGTAAATGAGAGGTTGCCAGAGATGGTGGAAGTGGCGCGTCAGACGTTGACCTATGACTTGTATTCCAGAGATTATGTAAAAAATCCCCCTGCCTTTGTGCGACAGAGGGAGAAAAAATACTTGGCATATGTTCGCGAGTTTCTAGATACGGAAGTGGAAAATCCTACGGTGCTGCAAGGCTACAATGGATTTGTTACCAAGCAGTTGTTCAACATGGTATATATGGATGAATTTACGTTGGATTTTCACGTGTTGCAATCCGAGAAAACCGTGGTACACCGAGAACCATATTCTCTTGTGTTTGATTATAAAAAGAGAAATCCGCTGAATCACAGTGCAAGAGTAGTGGGTATTTCTTAGGAAAAATAACTATTCTCTTATGCTAAAATGGTCGATATACTAAGTTGTGAGTCCTGCGAAACAATCTGCAGTATCCATGTTTTTGATAATTATCGATTTTTTAGTTGGGAAAGCAACGAATCTTTTCGGGGGAGGTCACTTTCCTCTACTCGGGAAATCAATGCAGATAATTTGTCAGGGGCATTCATTTCCTGATAAATGTCGGCAAGGGCCAAGTGGTCAGTGGATTTGTCCGAACCACAATCAAGGCAACACAGATATGTGTTCTCTGCCTCTGTGAGGAGGCCTGCAGTTTGATATGCTTTTCCCAGATTTGACAGATTCATAAGAAAAGCGTTATAATTTTCATCGTAGTCGGACAGTGTTTTAAAATTTCCAACGCCATAAGATAATTTCAAATCGGTGTTGGTATAGCCGGACAAGTTCATCATCGGCGCTTCCAGGCACGTCAGAACTTTCTTCTGATAGAAGCATACATTTTCATCTTCCGTAGTTGGAAGAGGAATCTGATCCGGATCCGGCTTAAAAAAAGGTAGCTGGGAAATGTCTTTATTACGAGCGTGATTGGCTTCGTCCTCTCGCTGCCAGAATTCTTGGGACTGACGTTCCGCGTCTTTGGTTGCTTTTCGTTTTTCATAATTCAACCAAATGACAAAAATCAAAAAGCATACAAAGAGTGAAGGAAATGGTATATTTGAAAACATTTTATTCATCCTTTCAGTATATAAATTTTTATAAGGAGGTACCCTCATATGATGAATCGTAAAAACCAGCGTATGGTTGCAGTGGTTATCTGCATCGTGCTGATTATTTCGATGCTTGTTGGTATTGTTGCATCTGTTGCTATGTAATGGCTGCGACAATACATGAGCACACATTAGTAATAGTTTAATACAGGTTGAGCAAATGTGCAAGGGAGGACTTTAATTGCAAAAACGAGGAATAGTTGCTGTTGTAGTTATTTTATTGCTTTGTACGATGATTGCAGCGTACGTTTTGATTAGCTATAATCGAATCAAGCCAGAAGAAAATCGTATCTGTAAGGGGATTAAAGTGGATACGGTGGATATCGGTGGTATGACAAAAGAAGAAGCCCAGCGGGCGGTAGACACCTATGTATCACAAAGGGGAAATCAGATGGTGCAGATCGATGTGGATGGACAGATTGTTTCCACAACGCTGTTAGGGCTTGGTTACCGCTACGAGGTTGATGAGTATTTGGAATCGGCCATGAAGGTTGGAAGAAATGGGAATATGATAGAAAACTACAAGCAGATTAAGGAAGCTGCCAATGGGAAAATCACATATTCCATTCGTACATCATTAGATAAAAAAGTCCTAAAAAAATATGTAAAGAAAAATTGTAAGTCTCTTTGTAAAGAGACGAAAAATGCCAGCATTAAGTTGCGCGATGGAGAATTTGTATATGGCGAATCCCAGACGGGAGTGAGCCTTAATGTGAAGGAAACAATGAAGATGATCCAGGATGCCGTAACTGCATCCACGGATACACAGACGCCGATCAACATTACGGCAAATGTTACGGTGCAACAGCCAGAGGTGTCCAAGGAGACAGCTGCGCGTTGTAAGGACAAGATAGGGACCTTTTCCACCACCTTTAACCCGGGAAATGTCAATCGTACGAAGAATCTTGGCAATGCAGCACGTCTCATCAATGGAGCCATTTTGTATCCGGGTGAAACATTTTCTGTACACGATACGATTTCTCCTTTGACTGAGGAAAACGGGTATTATGCAGCGGCATCTTACAACAATGGTAAGGTGGAAGATAGTTTGGGCGGTGGCGTGTGTCAGGTGTCCACTACGTTGTATAATGCGGTGCTTCGTGCTGAATTGGAAATCGTGGAGAGAAGCCCACACTCGATGGTGGTAAGTTATGCGGATCCTGCGATGGATGCGGCTATTGCTGGGGATTATAAAGATTTGAAATTCAAAAACAATACCGATGTTCCGATTTATATCCAAGGCGGAACCTATGGTGGAACCATTTACTTTAATGTCTATGGTGAAGAGACTAGAAGTGAGGACCGCAAGGTGGCATTTAAGTCAGAAATCATCGAGACAATCCAGCCAGGAGCAGACAAAGTGACTTTGGATAAAACAAAGCCAGAGTCGTATCTGTCAGTAACCCAAGAAGCGCATATAGGTTACAAGGCGATTTTGTGGAAAATTGTTACAGAAAATGGAAAAGAAACAAAAACCCAGGTGAATCGTAGTACTTATTCTGCGTCACCACGGTATGTGGTAAAGGGCTCGATGAAGGTGAAAAAAAAGGAAGAGAAGACGGAGAAACCGGCATCTACCAAGAAGCCGGCGACACAGAATAAATCGTCGAATAAATCCAATGCGGCCCAAAGTAGTGGAAGTGCGTCAAATGCGGCGTCAACAAAGCCAAGTGCGGACAGTGGTGCTACAAGTACAGAACCACCAGCGCAGGTGCCAGCAGAAGAAGCACAATAAAGGAGAAAAACATAGGGGAGAACAATGCAGAAACTTCATTTTTTGGAATTGGGACTGATTGGAGAAAATATCCGAAAACGTTCCGTGTTGAAAAAGATTTTATATCGAAGTAAAGAGATGCGTCTCGCTCCGGGAACTGGGCGAACTGGCGGTTGTATGGCAGTAAGTGATAAGGATGATATGGTGATAGCATCTGGCATTACAAATGATGCCCATCTAGAAGAAAGCAGACGTCTCTTTTATTGCGTCCGAAATGACTTGCTCTGTATGGGAGCTACGCCTATCGGCTTTACTTACAATATGCTGCTACAGAAAGCTTTTTCAGAGGAAAGCATTCGAGAAACTATGGCAGGACTAGGTGATCTGGCAAAACAATATGAGATGGATTATCTTGGTGGCAATACGCAGACTGACGGCGAGGTTGTACGTGGAGCTTCCGCATTTACCATGTTTGGCAAAGTGGAGGCGCAAAAGCACATAAGTAACACGAACCTTAAGCCGGGGATGGACCTTGTTATGACGAAAATGGCAGGAATACGAGGTACCGTGTGGTTAACAGAAAATGATAGAAAATGGAAATTGGGACGTTTGCCAGAGGATATGTTGGAGACTGCTTGGTTTTTTGGAGCGGATCTGTGCGGACAGAAGGAAGCTGAGATTGCATGGGAATCTGGCGTCACAGCAATGCAAAACACATCTCATGGGGGTGTCTTTGGGGATCTCTGGTGCTTTGCTGAGGCTTCCAATGTGGGGATTTCTGTGGACTTAAAGGCAATTCCCATTCGTCAGGAAACCATTGAAATCTGTGAAGTGTTTCATTTGAATCCGTATATGATTCCAGCTGGCGGCGCGTTTTTGCTGGGAACTTATGATGGAAAAGAATTGGTCAAGAAAATGAATGCCAATGGATGTCGGGCGGCGGTAATTGGCCGGGTGACAGAGGGCAAGGAGCGAGTGGTGGTAAGTGGCGATGAAAAGAGGGTTCTCTTGCCGCACAGCAATGAAAAAGAAGGCAATATATACGAGGCGTGTAAAACAGAAAGGAAGCGATAATATGTTGCAAGAAGATATTTTGAAAGTGATTTCAAAGAATTCCAAAATTTCCATTGAGGATCTGTCAGTGATGTTGGACTCTACCCCAGAAGAAGTGGCAGGCTGCATTGAGGAAATGGAGCAGAACGGCATTATTTGCGGGTATCCGGCACTGATTAATTGGGACAAGACGGATCATGAGATTGTGACAGCGCTTATCGAGGTAAAAGTTGCACCACAACGTGGTCGTGGCTTTGATAAGGTGGCAGAGCGAATTTATCAGTTTGATGAGGTGGCAAGTGTGTATCTCATGAGTGGTGGATTTGACCTGACCGTGATTATCCAAGGGAATAGCATGAAGGAAGTGGCACGTTTTGTGGCCACAAAGTTGGCGCCGATGGAATCCATCGTCAGCACGGGAACCCATTTCGTGATGAAGCGATATAAAGATCATGGACTTCCATTGGTAAAGGCAGCAAATGATGACGAGAGGATGTTGATTACACCATGAGAAATCCATTATCAAAAAAAATTATGGAAATACAGCCTTCCGGAATTCGTCGATTTTTTGATGTTGCCAACACCATGGAGAATGTAATTTCCTTAGGTGTAGGTGAGCCGGACTTTGATACGCCATGGCATATCCGGGAGGAAGGAATATATTCGTTGGAAAAGGGAAGGACGTATTATACTTCCAATGCGGGACTTCTGCCTCTTCGTGAGGAAATCAGTCGTTATTTGAGAGAGCGTTTTGAATGTCCGTACGACGCAGACGAAATTCTTGTGACGGTAGGTGGTAGTGAGGCCATTGACATTGCTTTTCGAGCGATGCTGGATCCGGGGGATGAGGTTATTATTCCAGAACCATGTTTTGTGTCCTATCTGCCATGTGTGACAATGGCGGGGGGAGCTCCGGTGGAGATTGACCTTGAGGAGAAGGATCAGTTTAAGTTGACGGGAGAAAAGCTTCGCAGTGCCATTACAGACAAGACGAAAATGCTTGTGCTTCCATTTCCGAATAATCCGACGGGAGCCATCATGACAGCAGAAGAACTGGAAGTGGTGGCAGATATCGTGAAAGAGCATGATTTGTTTGTGTTGTCGGATGAAATTTATTCGGAGCTTAGTTATCATGGGAAGCACGTATCCATTGCTAGTTTGCCAGGGATGGCGGAGCGAACTATTGTGATTAATGGGTTTTCCAAGTCCTTTGCCATGACGGGATGGCGATTGGGATATGCAGCAGGACCTCGTGAAGTGATTCAGCAGATGACAAAGATTCATCAGTATATTATCATGAGTTCACCGACTACGAGCCAGTATGCAGCTATTGAAGCATTGAAAAATGGTATGGAAGACGTGGAGCGAATGAAAGAGTCTTACAATCAGCGCAGACGATTTCTAGTGAAAGAACTTAACGACATGGGGATTCCATGTTTTGAACCCTATGGTGCGTTTTATGTATTTCCGAATATTAGTGGTTTTGGCATGACGAGCGAAGAGTTTGCAACCCGTCTTTTGCAAGAGCAAAAGGTGGCTGTTGTACCAGGAGACGCGTTTGGAAAATGTGGGGAAGGGTTTCTGCGAATCTCCTATGCCTATTCCATTGAAAACCTTAAAATGGCACTGGAAAAGATACAGAAATTTATAGACACTTTGTAGTGGTTATGTTATAATTGTAGTATGGTTTGAGAGTGACAGGGTGCGAGATAAAGAGGATTTTTTTTTGAGTTGGGAAAGGAGAAAAAAGTATGGCTACATTGAGCGCAGAACACATTAATCCATTTCTCATGGCAGCAAAAAAAGTGCTTCAGGATATGTGTTTTGTCGAGGTGTCGATACAAAAACCCGGTTTGAAAGAGGCGGCATTTTCTGCAGATACTTGGGTAATCATCATTGGAGTAACGGGTGAGATGCGAGGCCAGGTGCTGATTGCAATGCGTGAGTCGGATGCGTGCAGCATCGCTTCCAAGATGTGTATGATGGAAGTGACGGCTATTGATGATTTTGCGGCGAGTGCGTTGAGCGAGTTGGGAAATATGCTCATGGGAAATGCGGCAACATTATTTGCTTCAAATGGAATTGGAATTGATATTACACCACCGACATTATCTCACGGCGAAGTGAGTTTTACAAGTACATATGCGAAGAGCCTTTGTGTACCATTGACGTTTGCGGATACCACAGTGGAGTTGTATCTGGCATTGAAACAGGAATAATTTATGAAAGTATTTATGGTGAAAATGTTATGTTTTGCATAGCATTTTTACTGTATTAGGGAGAGTTTTATTATGTTGAATATTGTTTTGCTTGAACCAGAAATTCCGGCCAATACTGGAAATATCGGAAGAACTTGTGTGGCAGCAGGTGCTAAGTTGCATTTGATTGAACCAATGGGGTTCCGTATCACAGAGAAGCAGGTAAAACGTGCGGGGCTGGACTACTGGGATAAGCTTGACTATACCATCTATGACAGCTATCATGATTTTTTGGAAAAGAATCCGGGAGCTAAGATTTATATGGCGACTACAAAAGCGAGAACGGTGTATTCGGATGCGACTTTTGAAGATGATTGTTATATCATGTTTGGAAAAGAAAGTGCGGGGATACCGGAGGAGATTTTGGTGGATAACGAGGAAAATGCAATTCGCATTCCGATGTTTGGAGATATTCGTTCTTTAAATCTTGGAAATTCGGTGGCGATTGTGTTGTATGAGGCATTGCGACAGCACGGATTTGAGGATTTAAATACCAAAGGAGATTTGCATCGGCTGGCATGGAGTGGAGAAAAGTGATGTAAAAGGAGGTATTTAAACATGAAAAAGAAAAAAGGAAAGAATGTGGTGGGGAACCAGATGAAACTTACGGGGATGTCGATGAAGTCAAAGGGAATTATCTTTGTAGCAGCGATGATTATTCTTGTGGTGGGACTGACGGTTCTTACTTCTATGCCGGAAGTGCGTAGCACAATGATGAATACCGTTCACGGTTATATGTTAGATCTTACAACAACAAATGGAAAGATTCTGGACACGCAGTTAAGTTCCCGTGGGACAAGGGTTGCTTTTTCGGCGAGAAATTTGACTGAGAAATTCGGGGATGTGAAGTTGCAAAATGTGGATTCCAGTTATGCATATGTGGTTTCTGCAGATGGTACGATGTTATATCATCCTACGCCGGAGAAGATTGGACAACCAGTGGAAAATGCTGTTGTTACCAAAGTGGTAGAACAGTTGAAAAGTGGAGAACATCCAGAGCCAGATGTGATTTCTTATGATTTTAAGGGTGAGAAGAAATATGCTGCATACTATGTAAACCCAGATGCAGATTTTATTCTTGTTATAACAGCAGACGATAGTGAGATTAATAACCTTTCCAATCATATTGTTTACATTATGCTTGGCTTTGGCCTTCTTGCAACGATTATCTGTTTGATTTTGGTATTTATCGGATTCAATATAATGACACGTCCACTGACAAAGATTGCACAGATTGTTGCTCGCATGGGTGAGCTTGATTTTGTAGAGGTGCCAGAGCTGGAGTCATTGCAGAAAATTGGTGATGAAAATGGTTTGATGGCGCGAGCAGTTGCACAGGCACAAGAACACATGCGTCAGGTTGTATCTGAGTTGCAACATCAGAGCGAACAGTTATATGCTTCCTCCAATACGTTGAGTGGCAATGCCAATGTGACAACGGAAACCATTGGGCAGATCAATCATGCGATGCATGATATGGCAGAAGGAGCATCTTCCCAGGCGGAAGATACACAAACTGCTACAGAGAGTGTTCTTGTTATTGGTAACATGGTGGAAGAGGCCAATATGGAGGTTGCAAAGCTTCGTGAGAATGTGGCTGTTATGCAGGATGCAGGAAATGAAGCAGAAAAGACACTGAGAGAATTGGAAGCAATTAACACCGAGGCAAAGACTTCGATTGAAGAGATTTACGAGCAGACCAATACGACAAACGAGTCTGCAATGAAGATTAAAGATGCCATCGAGCTTATTACATCCATTGCGGAGGAGACCAACCTTTTGTCTCTGAATGCATCCATTGAGGCGGCACGAGCTGGTGAGCAGGGTAGAGGATTTGCAGTAGTAGCAAATCAGATTCAGAAGTTGGCAGAGCAGTCCAATGAGTCTGCAATGAAGGTTCAGCAGATTGCGAATACTCTTATGGAGGATTCGGAAAAAGCAGTTCAGACCATGGATGAAGTAAAGAAGATTATGAATTCTCAGTTGCAGAAAGTGGATCTGACCAGCAATATGTTTGCGAAAGTGCAGGATGAAATTACTCATTCCATCGATGGAATTACAAATATTTCCGAGAAGACAGAGAAGATGGATCAGGCACGTATCAGTGTAGTCGATGTGGTACAGAACTTGACAGCCATAGCAGAGGAAAATGCAGCAGGAACCGAAGAGACATCGGCATCGGTAACAGAAGTAAGCAATGTAATCGATGATATTTCTGGTAATGCAAAACAGCTGCATGAAGTGGCGCAAGTAATCGATAATCAGATGAAGAAGTTTAGAGTGTAACATAACAAACACGAACCGGAAACGGCGCTAGGAGATTCTGTGGGAGGTGATTTCTCTCCAGAAATCTTCTTCCACAACGAATCTCAGCGAATGTTTCCTCTCGTGTTTGTTATTTTTTTGTAAGTGTGTACTTGTAGGGGATTCAACAGCTTCTATTTCAAATGAATTTTAGGAAAATAAAAAGTAATGTTAAGAAATGCCACAGATTTTGTGGCATTTCTTATGAGATACAGGGGGAGGAAATATGTTTCGTATTAGATGTAAACAGTTTTGGAAAAGTCCAGTTATGATAACGTCAACATTTATTTATCTGATGTGGATTGTAGGGCGCATGCAAGTAGTGTTTTTTTCAAAGGAATTAGTGATAGGGGGACGTATCTCGTATCCATTTATGTTTGTGCCCGTATCTTTTGTTTATTTTCTTTTCATATCATATGCATTTTTTTCAAAGGATAATACAAATAAGATAGATGAAGCAATTGAAGTAACAGGGGGAAAGATTCGGCATTATATAGTGGGAGTAGGCGTAATTAATATTGCTAATGTTATATTGTTTTTAGTACTCTTTCTTTTTCTGTTCATGGGATTCTATGGGACAGGAGAATTGTTTAATGGTGAAAAGTTGCTATTTGGTGTAAAAGCTTTTTTGTATCATATTATTTTGGTTAATTTCTTTGCTGTATTAGCTGGAGTGGTTGTGTCTTTTATCCGTTCTACTATGAAGGCATATGCGGTATTGATGGGAATCAGTTGCTTGTTCAGTGAATTTTTTCAAAATGTGTTATATGCTTTCGCTGGAAAAAGTGAAGTGCTGAATCAAGTGGTGGACATATTCAGTTTAACGACAAATGATTATAACGTTGCATCGGATTCAGATTATATTTGGTCGGTTGAAAATGTGGAGTGGCAGCGAATCTTGTTTTGGATTATGTTGGCATTAACAATATTTTTATATCAAACAATAAAGAAAAATAAGAAAACATGGATTTCAATTTCTGCTGTGACTACTGGTTTGGTATTGATATTCTATATGATTCCGAACGGAGTATATAAGGTAAAAATAAGTGGGAAAGACGCGCAAAATCAGGAATATAGCTATTATGATGCTCATCCTGAACAAGTTTCAACAAGCGAAGAAGATACATATAAGGAAGCATTTCGTATTACAAAATATGAGGCAAAATTGTATCCGAAGCGAGTGTTAAAGGCAACCGTAAAAACATATGTGGATAAAACGGACTTGCCGAACTATGTGTTTTCTTTGAGGCATGAGTATCGAGTAAAGACCGTGAAAGATGAGCAAGGAAATCAGCTAGCGTTTGTACAGGACGGGGACATTGTAACCATTACGCCACAATCGGGATTGGCATCAAGGTTTTATGAATTTCAGTATCAGGGGGCAGCGCAACCATACTTCGCGACAAATCAAGCGATACGTTTGCCGGCTTATTTTGCATATCTACCATTTTCAGGGGAACGTAAACTTTGGAATAAATGGGAGGAACCGATCGAGGATGGACAATATACAGAAATACTTTATGAGGGAAATTCTTTAGAAGGTCTTGGTTACAAGACGGAATTTGATATTAAGATAGATAGTAAACAAAAGGTATATAGCAATTTGCCAGAGGTAGATAAAAATCATTTTCGAGGAATCAGTGATGGAGCCACATTTATGGCAAATATCTTTTTAGAAGAAATAGAGATTCATGGAACTAGACTAATCTATCCAGGAGCGGAACATCGGTATTTACCGAATATTGAAGAGTCTTTTTCTTTGTTGCCAGAGTGGGAGGGACTCATAGCAGAGAATCCTACGTTGTCAGGGAAAACCATATTTGTCATGGGAATTGCATATGGTAGCGAAAGCGAATACCAATATTACGGAGCAGACCATTTGGTGACAACCGTTCCGTCCAGTGACAATTACAAAAAATATTTGGAAACTGGCAAGGTTCCGTATTATGATCGAGAAGCTATCAAAAACGGACAAGAAATGCTAGATGAGTTTGAACAAATGGAAGAAGCGGAGGGTATGGAATGATAAAGATTGAACAGGTTTGTAAGAAGTTTGGACGAAAAGAAGTCTTGAAAAACATTGACTGTGAATTAGACAAAGGCATTTATGGGTTGCTTGGGCCAAATGGTTCTGGTAAGACTACATTGATGCGATGTCTTACAAATTTATATCCGTTAACATCTGGAAAGATAACCATCAATGATATTTCTTCAAAACGTGGAAGTAAGATACGCATTGGTTATTTGCCACAGTTTTTTGGGCTTTATAAGGAACTTACCGTATGGGATTCCATGCGCTATTTTTGTAATCTGAAGCGCGTTCCCAAAGGCGAGGTGCAAAACACCATTGAATCCTGTTTGTCTGCTGTCAATATGAGTGATAGAGCGAAGACCACAGGACGCAAGCTTTCTGGTGGAATGATTCGCCGAGTGGGAATTGCGCAAGCATTGATTCATCATCCGGAACTTGTTCTCTTTGATGAACCAACGGCAGGTCTTGATCCAGAGGAACGAATGCATTTTAAAAATGTTGTATCCAATCTGGGGGGCGAGGAAACGGTTATTATCTCTACTCACATTGTGGAAGATATCGAGGCTTGTTGTGACTCTGTCATTGTTATGAAAGAGGGACAAATATGTTGCGTGAAAACATGTGATGAGTTAACTGAGATGGCAAAAGGAAAAGTGTATGCATGCAAAAAAGGGATGGAGAAGGACATTGAAGGAACTTACTTCATCGAGAAGCAGTACGAAGAAAAGGGTGAAATCTATTATCGTGTGCTAGCGCAAAAGAAATGTTCTGTGTTGGAACCATTGCCTCCGAATCTCGAAGATGGATATATGTGTGTTATCAAGGGAATATAGGGAGGTGGAAGAATGTTTGAACGATTGATGTTGCAAGTTCGTGGAATGGGAATTTATTTCTTCCTTCCGTTTGTCGGATATTTTCTCTTTATTCCGTTGTGTGTAATGACGAAAAACATCGGAGTGGAAGATATGTCCATACGGTTTTACAATGCCCAGACCGTTTGCTATCAGTTTGTACCAATCCTATCTACGATATGGATTTTCCTATTTCACAAAGAGTACGTGGAGGGCGAGGGGCGTGAAATCTTAATCTTAGGGAAAGGAATATCTGCGCTTACTTTCGTGTTTTGGGGAGCCAATGTGCTATGTTTTTTGCCGGGATTGGTTTTCTTCGATTACTCTACTGTGCAAGCGGGAACGTTATTCTCTGAGATGTTGATTGTCAGTTTCCTGTTCTGTGGTCTGGTATTTTTCCTTAATTTTGCGTTGGAAAACACGGCTCTTTCTATGCTGGTGCTAATGTTCTATACTATGCTTTCTAATGTGAATTTGGAAAATTTTATGGCACTTAATACAGAGGCGACTCAGGCAGAACAGGTGGCAAAATACTTTTATACCATTTTGATGGATGGTGGTTTTTCGTCAGCAGAAGCCATGACATATATGGCGTTGGGAGCGTTTTTTTGGCTCTTTGGGTTATTGGAAGCGAGAAGATTGTAAGAAAGATATTATTCGTGCTGTTAGGAATTATAGGACGTGTGATTGATCGATGATGGATTCGCTAGGTTCACTGACATTGCGCGGAGCTTCTCCTCAGTGCGGGGATTGTCTTTCCTATATGGCATGATACCAAAAAAGATATCCAGTGCGAACGGTCTCGTACTGGATATCTTTTTTGGTACATGGCTATACAGAAGCCAACCCCTCACCCCTTCTTCAAAGTAAAAATAAACTCCGTTCCCACACCTTCCGTACTCACCACGTTAATGGTCTGGTTATGGGAAGTGATAATTTCTTTTGAGATGGCGAGGCCGAGGCCAGTGCCGCGTTTGTCTTTTCCGCGGGAAATATCGGTTTTATAAAAACGGTCAAATACTTTGCTTAGGCTTTCTTTTGGAATTCCGATTCCCGAATCTTTTACGGACACAAAAATCTTATCGCCTTTTTTCTTTGTTCCAATTTTAATTTCCGAATTGTTATTGCTAAATTTCACGGCATTATCCAGTAGATTATAGAGAACTTGATGGATTTTTCCTTCGTCAGCGTTTACGATAAGCGGCGCATCAGAATTATAATCCAATACAAAAGTAATTCCCTTTTTGGAGGCGGTTCCTTCCAAAGTGTTTACGGTTTGGATGATGGTGTCGTGAATGTCAAAGTTCGCTAAATCCAGAACGATTTTGTTCTGACTAAAGGAATTCAGCTCCAGAAGGTTGGAGGTGAGATTTGTCAGACGTTCTGTTTCGGATAAAATGATGTTGAGATACTTTTCTTGTGCCTCGTAAGGAATTGTCCCATCCAGCATCGCCTGTGTATATCCGTGGATGGATGTCAGTGGCGAGCGAAAATCATGGGAGATGTTGGAGATGAATGCACGCTGATATGTATCAAAATTGTTTAGGTCGCTTCCGATGAGATTCAAGGCTTCAGCCAAGTCTTGGTATTCATCTCGCGTATGAAGCTGGAGCGGCTGATTGGTGCGGTGAATGGAAAAATTCTTCGCAGCATTGTTTAATTTTCGCAGTGGAATGATATTCATCAGATAAATGATGAAAAAGGCCACTGCTAGTACAGCCCCCATGAGAAAAATGGTGGCATCCAGCAAATCAAAATAATACCAGACGCGAGTGGAAGTTAGAGAAACGTCCAGATCCGGATTTGTCATAAATTCTGCTAACACATGATTTTGTATAATCGTAAATCCTAATGTGTGAGCAGTAACGTAAGCACCAGAAAAAATTAGTATATATAGAAGTACCAATTTCTTTCCGAAAGTAAGTCGAAACCCTTTCATGGCAAAGTATTATCCTTTCTTTGTCTCAAATTTGTAACCAATGCCCCACACGGTTGCCAGGCTCCATTCTTTGTGGTCCTTAATTTTCTCACGGAGACGTTTGATATGAACGTCAACGGTGCGGGTATCCACCACGTATTCATAGCCCCAGATGCGGTCCAAAAGTTGCTCTCTTGTAAATACTTGGTTCGGATGGGTGGCAAGAAAATACAAAAGTTCCAGTTCCTTTGGTGGCATTTCGATGGAATTGCCCATGTACGTTACCGAATAATTGGAAAGACTTACTACAAGATCGGTATAAGAAATGGACTCCGAACCACCATCCGGTGTCTCGTCCTGTGTAGCATCCGAAGTGGGAGCTGGTGTGTAGCGACGAAGAACCGCTTTTACGCGCGCCACTAGTTCCTTTGAGTCAAATGGCTTGATGATATAGTCATCGGCACCAAGTTCCAGTCCCAGCACTTTGTCAAATACTTCTCCCTTTGCGGAGAGCATGATGATTGGCACGCTGGAAGTCTTTCGGATTTCGCGGCACACATCGTAACCATCCATGCCTGGGAGCATGATATCCAAAAGAATCAGATTCGGTTGGAAGGAGGCGTGTTTTTGCAAAGCCATGTCGCCGTCATGAGCCAGTTCGCATTGGAAACATTCTTTTGTTAGATAAAGTTCAATGAGTTCTGCGATGTTGGTATCGTCATCCACAATTAAAATTTTCTGCTTTTCTGCCATAGTATTTCGTCCTTTCTAAGTTAGTAACGATTCAGAGCCCCGCTCCATACATTTTAGTTATTTAAATTCAACAACGGTTACGCCGTAACCACCTTCGCCGTATTCGCCCAAGCGATAGGATTTGACATAATTCATTTTTTTACAATGGGCCTGTACTGCATTTTTTAATGCACCAGTACCGACGCCGTGAATGACTGTCACCTGGTGGAGACGTGCCAGATACGCGTCATCCAGATATTTGTCCAGTACAGGAATTGCCTCGTCTACGGTCTTTCCAATCAAGTTAATGCTGGAAGATACACTGAGAGACTTGGACATCTTAATCTTGCCGGCATTGGAGCGTTCGCGGATTTTCTCCTTGCGAATCTGAATGGTCTCTTCTTCAAGAAGCTCCAGATCCTTGATGTCCACTTCGGAACGCATAATGCCCATCTGGACGAAAAGTTTTCCCTTAGCATTTGGTAATGTGCTTACCGTACCTTTTACGCCTAGGGAATGCACCATCACCATATCGCCAATGGAAAGGCTGTCTGGTGCGTTGGTATTGCGTCTCTTTTGCTTGTGTCCTTGTACTGCATCCAGCTTTTCGCCGGTTTTTTTCAGCTGCTCGCGCAATGCGCTACGCTGATTTTCCATGTCCTTGGCAGTACCACCATTCTCCATCCATTTGTTGTATTTGCGGATGGACTCGTCGGCCATGTCCTTTGCATTTTGCAAAATTTCATTGGCTTCTTCTGTGGCGCGCTGCAATATTTTATCTCTTGCGTTATCGATTCGCTCGTTTTTCGCTTCTAATTTTTCTTTCTGACGCTCAATTTCAGCGCGGTATTTGGCCGCTTTCTGACGTTCTTTTTCCAGTTCTTTTCGTGTTTCTTCCAGATTGCTTACCACGTCTTCAAAGGATTTTGCTTCCTCGTCCACCAATGTATTAGCGTGATCAATGATCTCCTTTGGAAGACCAAGTTTGCTGGAAATGGCGAAGGCATTACTTTTGCCCGGTACACCGATGAGGAGACGGTAGGTTGGTTGCAAAGATTCCACATCGAACTCGCAGGATGCATTTTCTACTTGGTTGGTAGAAAGCGCGTACACCTTCAACTCGCTGTAATGCGTGGTGGCCATGGCGGTTACCTTGCGATTCAGAAGATTGTCCAAAATGGAGATTGCCAAAGCAGCACCTTCTACAGGATCGGTACCAGCCCCCAGCTCATCGAAAAGCGCCAGAGTATTTTTATTGGCACGTTTCAAAATGGAAATGGTATTGGTCATGTGAGAGGAGAAGGTACTGAGACTCTGCTCGATGCTCTGTTCGTCGCCAATGTCTGCGTACACTTCTTCAAATACGCGCAAGTGAGAGCCGTCGAAGGCCGGGATATGAAGTCCAGCCTGTCCCATCAGGGTAAAGAGTCCCACCGTCTTCAAGGAAACGGTCTTACCGCCGGTATTTGGTCCCGTGATAATGAGAAGACGGTAATCCTTTCCTAATGTAACGTCAATCGGAACCACGCGATCTCTCGGAATCAGTGGGTGGCGTCCTTTTTTGATCTCAATATAATTTTCGGTAAATACAGGTTCGCTTCCCTGCATTTTCTTTGATAATTTTGCTTTGGCAAAGATGAAGTCAAGCTCCGCCAGAAGAATGACATTGCGCTCCAAGCCTTCTACCTCAGGGGCACACAAGCTACTGATGGAAGCCAGGATTTTTTCAATCTCATCCTGTTCTTTCATGGCAAGCTCTGCCAGTTCATTGTTTAACTTTACAATGGCCATAGGCTCGATGAAAAAGGTGGAGCCGGTGGCGCTTTGGTCGTGAATCATACCTTGGAAAGCAGATTTGTACTCTTGTTTTACTGGCAAGCAGTAGCGGCCGTTTCGCATGGTAACGATGTTGTCACGGAGCATGTCCCCCGAACTGTTTACGGTGGCATTTAACTGCTCTCGAATCTTGGCGTTAGTGGACTTCATGGCACGACGGATGTGTTTCAACTCACTGCTGGCATCGTCGCTGATCTCGTCTTCTGCAAGGATGCAACGCTTGATTTCCTGATTGATTTCCGGAAAGGTCTGCAAACCTTTGAAACGTCCCGAGAGGAAGTCCTCCTCTTCGTCTTTTTTGTCAAATTGCACTGCGCGTTTTGCTACGTCGAGAAGTGCACCGATGCGAAGAAGTTCCCCAGCACCGAGGGTTCCGCCTTTTTCCAATGGAACCAGGCTGGGACGGATGTCCGCCAAACCATGAAAGGACAAGGCACCGTGGTGAAATACTCGCGTTAGTGCGTGAGATGTTTCTGCCTGCAGAGCGATGATCTCATCCCGGTTGGAAAGGGGACGAAGTCGCGCTGCACTGTCTTTTCCTAAAGGCGAATCCGCCTCGTTTACGAGCATATCTATGATTTTATCAAATTCTAATGTTTTGCATACTTTCTTATTCAATGGTAAATCCCCCTATTTTTGAAAAAGTTATTTCTATGATAACACAGAAAGTGGCGAGAAACAAGGAATTGATTTGAATCTATACTTGATTTTCTATAGGAAAATCGGTACAATGAGTAAGGATGATGAGTAGAACACGAAGCATCGCAAAGAAAGGATGATGAATCATGAAAAAATGGATTAGCGTCATGTTGTGCCTAGCTCTTTTGGCGGGCATAGCGACAATAGATACAAAAGATAGCAAAGCTACGGTGGCGAAAACGGCGGGAAATGTGGCAGAGGAGGAACGTGCATCGGTGGAAACATCCACTTTGGAAACAGCGGCTCCGACAGCAACACCGCTAGCGACGGTTGCGCCATCTACGATGCCCACAACAACACCAATGGTGTCGGCTGCACCAACCCAGATGCCGACATTTACTGGGAATCTTACCGTAAATGCAGAAGATGTGTTTGTGGTTGCAGATGGAACAGAGGAAAATACTTGCGTAATTACCGGCTATAATGGAAGCATCGAAGCGACAACAATTTATGTTCCGGCAAAGCTGAATGAGAAAACAGTAACGGCCATTTCCGGCGAGGTATTTGCCAATTGTTATTTCTTGCAGAACTTGGTTGTAAAAGGTGATACAGAGATTCAGGGAACCGGTACGTTTTTCCCAGAGGCAAAAGTGGAGATCTGGGGCATTGCAAATGGAAAGGCTTCTGCATATGCTACGGCAGCAGGACTTACCTTCCATGCCATCGATGGCCCGGCAAGTTTGAAGGGAAAAAAAGCCAGCAATTTCAAAAAGGCAACTTTGAGTTGGGATGCGGTAGAAGGTGCTATTTCTTATGATATTTCTCGTAAAAAAGGAAAGAAAGAATACAACGTTATTACAAATGTAACAACTACCACATATGCCGACAACAAGCTGAAAGCAGGGACAAAATATACGTATAAAATAGCACCTGTTTTCATGGCGGCAAACGGCGAAGCAATTGTTGGAAATAATTCGGTAAAGAAGGCGATTCTACTTTCTCCGGCAAAGCTAAAAAAGGTACGCGCCAAGGGGATTCGTGGAGGCATTCAAGTGCGCTGGAAGAGAGACAAAAGCGTAACGGGATACCAAGTGTACATGAAGGTTCATGTAAAAGGGTTTAAAACGAAGTTCAATCGTGTAAAGACCATTAAGAAGAATAAAATTACAGGTTATCGTTGTAAAATGTTAGTGCGTGGCATGCGATATAGTTATCGTGTCCGCAGTTATAAAAAGGTAAAAGGCAAGAAGGTTTACAGTCCATTTGTAAAAGTGACAACAAAGGCAAGATAGAAAGGTTAGGGTAGGATTATGTATTATTTGAGTGATTATCGTGAAGGTCAAAAACTGGTTGGAACATATCTGTGCAAGACCAAGCAGGTGTTGAAGACAAAGGCAGGGAAGACGTATTATTCCCTGACACTTCAGGATAAAACAGGCACTGCAGATGCGAAGATCTGGGAGCTAAATATGGGCATCGATGAATTTGATGCCTTGGACTATATTTACTGTGAAGGAATGGTTACTAGTTTCCAGGGAAATATCCAGATGAATATTTCTCGTGTGCGTGTCAGTGAGGAAGGGGAGTACGATCCAGCGGATTACATACCGACCACCGACAAGAACATTGAGGAAATGTTTGGCCAGATTATGACTTACGTCAATGGAGTAAAAAATCCTTACTTGAGTCAGCTTTTGAAGAAGTTTTTTGTGGAAGACAAAGAGTTTGTGAAAGAGTTCAAGCAGCATTCAGCAGCGAAAAGTGTTCATCACGGATTTATGGGTGGACTTTTGGAGCATACCCTTAGCGTAACCAACATGTGTAACTATTTTGCCACCGCGTATCCCAATATTCAGCGTGACCTTTTGATCACGGCAGCGTTGTTCCATGACATGGGGAAAATCGAGGAAATCGCTGGTTTCCCACGCAACGATTATACCGATGATGGACAGCTTTTGGGGCACATTTTCATCGGTGCGCAGAAGTTGTCGGTGGCAATTGCATCCATCAGTGGATTTCCGAAGAAACTGGAAAATGAATTGCTGCACTGTATCTTAGCCCACCACGGCAAGTTGGAATTTGGTTCACCGAAGGTGCCAGCGATTCTAGAGGCTATGGCGTTGCACTTGGCGGATAATGCGGATGCAAAACTGCAGACATTGACTGAGGTATTTAAGCAGGCAGGGGACAACATGGATTGGCTTGGATTTAATCGTATGTTTGAGAGTAACCTGCGCCAGACAAGTGAAAGCTAGGCTGTGACTTCCGACGGAAGTCTGTGACTAGTGAGAGTTAGGATAAATGAGGGACGAGGAACGTTTATGGAATTTAAGAAGAATCAGGAAATTGAATTAACGATAGACGATCTTGGGAATAACGGAGAGGGCATAGGACATGTAGATGGCTATGCTCTTTTTGTGAAAGATGCCCTTCCGGGGGAGCGAATCCGTGCCAAGATTATGAAATGCAAGAAGAATTATGGGTTTGCCAGATTGATGGAAATCCTGTCCGATGGTCAAGAGGCAGATGTGGGCCGTGTGGAACCGAAGTGTCCGGTGGCGAGACAATGTGGTGGTTGTACGTTGCAGCACCTTTCTTATGAAAAGCAGCTGGCATTTAAGGAGAAGAAGGTGCGGGATTGCTTGGAACGCATCGGCGAAGTGGATATGAGTCAAGTGGAATGGTTGCCGATCCTTGGGATGACCGAGGGGGCGGAGCCGTGGCATTACCGTAATAAAGCCCAATTCCCTGTGCGCATGCAGAAGGATGAGACGGGGGCACTGCGGCCAGTGACTGGCTTTTACGCGGGACGGACTCATTCTGTTATTCCAGTTACAGATTGTGGCATCCAGGACAAGTGCATGAAGGAAATATTGGACTTAGTGCTGGCATGGATGGAAGAGCAAAAAGTGCCTGCCTACGATGAGGAAAAACATCGTGGCGTGGTGCGTCACATCTACATCCGACGTGGGTATCACACAGGGGAAATCATGGTGTGTCTTGTGGTAAATGCCAAGGGGCTGAAAGGGAATGCAGGGGAAGCTTTGGTGGAGAAGTTGTCGGCAGTTCCGGGGATGACCAGCATTAGCCTTAACGTAAATATGGAAAAAACAAATGTAATTCTTGGCTCTCAGATGGTATGGCTGTGGGGTAAGAATTACATCGAGGATACCATCGGTGACATTCGTTATCGAATCTCCCCACAGTCCTTCTATCAGGTGAATCCGGTGCAGACGGAAAAATTGTATCGGACAGCATTGGAGTTTGCAGACCTGTCTGGGGATGAAGTAGTGTGGGATCTGTACTGCGGAATCGGGACAATCTCTCTGTTCCTTGCGAAGCAGGCGAAGAAAGTCTATGGTGTGGAAATCGTGCCAGAGGCCATCGAGAATGCCAAGGAAAATGCAAAGTTAAATGGAATCGAGAATGCGGAGTTTGCCTGCGGTGCAGCGGAGGAAGTGGTGCCGAGAATGGTGAGTGAGAATGGCGTTGGTTCGGGTGAGCTGGATGCGAATTCGGGAAATCTGGCCAAGGCGGACGTGGTTGTGGTGGATCCACCGAGAAAGGGCTGTGATGCGGTGCTTCTGGATACCATCGAGAAGATGAATCCGAAGCGAGTTGTGTACGTGAGCTGTGATCCTGCGACGCTGGCACGGGATGTGAAAGTGCTGGGGGAGAAGGGGTACCAGGTGGAGAAGGTACGGGCGTGCGATATGTTTCCCCATGGGGGGCATGTGGAGACGGTTTGTTTGCTTGTTCCTACAAAAGACTGAATGATGTGATTGAGTGTTGAAATTGAATTTGATGAGCTTGATTTGACTTCAGCAGAAAGCAAGGCAACTTATGCGGAGATTAGGGATTATGTCTTAACGGAGCATAGGTTGAAAGTCTCTAGTTTGTATATTTCGCAGATGAAAAGGAAATGTGGATTAGAGGTTGGGGAGAATTATAACTTGCCGAAGTCTGAAGATAGCAGACAACCTCAGTGTTCGGAAGAGAAGGAAAAAGCGATTAAGGATGCGCTGGAGCATTTTGGGATGATTCGAGATATACAAGGAGGTGTCCACGTGTTAATTGATGAATTGGTTCTATTTTGTGACGAAGAATATCAGAATAGTGATTGTTTTCCATGTACAGCTAAAACAATTTGCGAAGGAATATGCGGTGAACATTGTAAAGAATGTTTAGATGATATTCACTTCCATGAACATCAATATAGAGATGAGTATGATTGTGAAAGATTGCTTGATTATTATGTATGCAGATACTCGTATAAATATTGCTCGGAAATGATATATGCATTAAGACAAATTGATCTATCACAGTATCCGTATTTTCATATTTTATCTTTGGGGTGTGGAGGTGCCCCAGATTTGATGGCATTTGAATATCTGGGATACCAACAAAAAATATCATACTATGGAGTGGATAAAAACAGATACTGGAAAAAAATTCATGACTTTATAGAAGGGAATTTCGATGGTGGTAGAACAAAATTTGCTCAAGACATAAATGTATTAACATACTTTGATGAAAACAAGATTAAAAGGTGTAATGTTATAGTTATTCAGTATTTAATATCGTTCTTTTTTGATTCAGTAGGCTCAGCTGGACTTAGGAGTTGGTTTTCGCAGCTTGCGGAGAGTATAGTTAGCAATAAACCTCAAAATTCACCATTATTAATAATTATTAATGATGTGGATAGTGTTAATACGGGGAGAGATGCATTTCCTTCGTTCGTGGAAGAAATTGAAAAAGTGGGATTAGAGATTTCTTATGAGAAGAGAAGAAGATTTAAAGAGCACAATTATTATGCACAATCAGTGAGATATGGAAGCAATCGAAATATGTTTGAACAAAAAATACCGAATTATTTTTTGCACGATTATTGTGTGGCGAAATATTGTGAAAGTGCTCAATTAATTTTGGAGGTGATTTGATGATTATTAGTGCAAGTAGACGTACAGACATACCGTCTTACTATTCGGAATGGTTGATTAATAGATTAAAAGAGCAGTATGTATTGGTTAGAAATCCGATGAATATACATCAGGTAAGTAAGATAGATTTAACTCTAGATGTTGTTGATGCAATTGTATTTTGGACAAAAAATCCTACTCCAATGTTGCCATACTTGGAGCAAATTAAAGATTATACATATTATTTTCAATTTACATTAACTGCATATGGTCCAGATGTAGAAAGTAATTTACCATCAAAAAATAAAATTATTATTCCAACATTTCAACAGTTGTCTAGAGAAATTGGTAAAGAAAAGATTATATGGAGATATGATCCAATCTTCTTTAATGAGCAGTACTCAATGGAGTATCATTGTAAGTATTTTGAAGTATTAGCTTCAATTTTGGCTGATTACACGGAGAAGTGCACTGTGAGTTTTATGGATATGTATAGAAATACAGAGCGAAATGTAAAGACCTTAAGTATTGTCAAAGATACATATAAAATGCAGGTGGAATTATTGCAAAGATTTGTAGAAATAGCAAAGGAGCATGGTTTGGATATTGATACCTGTGCTGAAATTGGGGATTTTCATAATATAGGAGTTGAGCATGCTCATTGTATTGATAGGGAACGAATAGAGAGAATTGGTGGATTTAAACTTAATGTTGATAAGGATACAAATCAAAGAGCAGAATGTGGATGTGTGGCAAGTATTGATATAGGAGCTTATAATTCATGTAAAAATGGATGTTTGTATTGTTATGCAAATTATAGTTCAAATACTGTAGAAAAGAATTTTGGTATGCATAATCCCCAATCACCTTTGTTGTTTGGTGAAATAGATAGTACAGATGTAATCAAGGAAAGAAAAGTAAAGTCACTTATTAATAATCAGATGAATTTGTTTGATATTTAGGGAAAAGAGGGATTTTATGAAAACCATTTGCACTATAGTCAAGAGAGTAGACACATTTTTTAAAGAAAGTTGTCTGAGAACAGTTGCCTAGGTCTGTTCCCAGTACATTTCTTCCTTTTCGTTAGGGGTCATCATTCCAAGAGAACCATGTGGTCTTTTGGAGTTATAGACTCCCTCAATATATTCAAATACAGAAAGGTGCAATTCCTGTAAAGAGTGATAAGTTCTTCGGTTGGTTTCCTTCTTCTTGAGGTACTTGAAGAAACATTCACAGCAGGCATTATCGAAAGGATATCCTTTCTTTGAAAATGATTGCACAATATTAAGATAATCTAACAACTGTCGAAACGCAAAAGCAGTATATTGCGATCCCCGATCAGAGTGGAACATCAATCCATAAGGTGTGTTCCGTTTGTCATAAGCTTTCTTAAAAGTAGTTATTACCAGGTCAACATTAGGTTTTCCGGATATGTGCCAGGATATAACTTTACGAGAGAATAAGTCCATTACAATACAAAGGTAATACCATTTGCCGTTGACTTTGATATATGTAAAATCACTTGTCCAGACAAGGTTTGGAGCTTTTTGGTTAAACTATTGGTGAAGATGATTTGTACAATCACCATTATCCGAATGTTTGCGGTGATGATGAGGTTTGTCAGTAGACATTCTTGGTAGTTGAAGAGTCTTCATCAGTCGGTACACTCGCCCGACACTGATGTTAATGCCATAATCACGCGGAAGAACGTAAGTGATTTTATAAGCACCAAGGCGTTTGTTGTAATCAGCATAGATTTGAAGAATCATCTTAGCGATTTCTTGATTTTCTTTGGTGCGGACAGATGGTTCTGAATTGTAATGCTTGTAATAAGTGCTACGATTTACACCTAGTACTCGGCACAAGGTTTTAATATCGTGCTGGAATCTAAGCTTATGAACAGCATCTAATCGTTGTGTGAGTGTGGCGTGAAGATGGCAATTGCTTTTTTTAATATGAGAAGCTCTTCCTCAAGTTGAGCGTTTCGTTTTTGCAGTTCTCTAACTTGTTTTGCAGTGAGAACTTCACCATCATCTGTTTCAATGGTTGAATATTGCTTAATCCAGCGGGTAAGAGCGGTTTGTGATATGCCGTATTCTTTGCAAAGAGCAGCTTGTGTTTTACCGCCGGATTGATATAGGTTGACGAGAGTACGTTTGAATTCTTCGTCATACCGAGTTCCGCGTTTATTTGTGGACATATGGATACCTCCTTTTGGTGTCTAATTTATTGTAACAAGTATTTATATTTTGTGTCCACTTTTTTAGTATAGATCCAATTGCACAGGTAAAGAGAAAATGCGGTATTATTGAGAGGGAGAACTATAATAAATCCCAGAAAGAAGATGTAAAACAGCCACAGTGTCCGGAGGATAAGGAAAAGGCGATTAAGGATGCGTTGGAGCATTTTGGGATGGTGTAGAGAGCAAGTAGATAGTTATGGATTTGATATTCTTGAGATCAGCTAGAAATGATATATGGTATAACGTAATCGAGAAGTGATGTGTAGAAAATTGTAAAGGTAATGAAAAGAATTAATCGATCATGGAGAAAGAAAAATGAATGAAGAAAAGATAGCAAAACTTTGTATAGACTGCTTCGAAGAGAAACCAAAGAACATAGCCCGCTGTGCAGTAGGACAGGGGAATTTTGTATATATTGTAGAGTTTACGAAGCAAAAAGTAGTGGTTCGTTGTAGTGAAAAAGTGTCAGCCTATAAGGATACAATTTACTGGTTGGAGCGTTTGGCGACCATAGATATTCCGGTGCCAAGAATACTAAGAAAAGGCACCTTTGAAGAATTTGAGTATCTGATACTGACCTACTTTGAAGGGCAGGACATAGGAATAGTTTATAATGATTTGACAGCAACGCAGAAGCGAGAGATTGCAAGAGTAGTTGTTGATATCCAAAATAAGGTGTCCGTTTTACAGCTGGAGGATATCCCTGCAGACTGGACCTGGAAGGCATCCTTTGTGGAGGATATTTTATTACGTGCCAAGGAACGCATCCTCGCAAATGGTTGCTATTTTGAACCAGAAAAGGTAGAGATCCTATTAAAAGAGGCGGAAAGCCTTGAGGACTATTTTGATAAAGTTAAGCCTATTGCCTATTTAGATGATATCAGTACCAAGAATTTGTTGATTCATGAGGGTCAGGTAACCGGTGTGATTGATATTGACTGGATGGGTGTAGGAGACAAGCTGACCTATGTGGCTATGACCTATATGGCCCTTTTAAACATGGGATGTGACACCGACTATGTAACCTATCTGCTGGAAGAGATGAAGGTGAACTTGGAAGAGAAAAAAGCCTTTGCCTTTTATTCGCTAGTATTTTGCGTGGACTTTATGGGAGAACGGGGCATGTGCTTTATGGACAAGCAGGTACCTGTGAGCCCGGAGATTGTGGCACAAATGAACGGAATTTACGAGAAGCTGTGGAAGGAATATGTGAACTGGTTGTAACTTGCTTGAGTTCGTGTTAAGGAGGGATAACATGGTAGATAAAGCAATGATTGAATTTGAACTGAAAAAACTTCTTGCTCTTGATTTTAATTGTAGTGAAGACGATTTTGATAAAAAGGAAAATATCATTGTAGTTTCAAAGGAACATCCGGGACGGCGTGTATATATGCCAAGGAAGGCATTCTTTTCTATGATCACCTTAGGACGAAATGTGGTTATAAATGCACCTGAGGAGATGCATGAGTGGTTGGTGAAATGGAGCAAGGGAAAGGAAAGTATTTGGCTCTTTGAGCATCACAATTTAATGGAGTTGGAAAAGGAGCTTTCAAAGTATGGAGAACGGTTGTGGCAGAGTCACCATATGTTTTTGCCAAAGGTACAGATGGAGGAAGTTGATGTGACTTTCGAAGTACAATGGTTTGAGCAGGAAGAAATTAAGGCATTATATGGTCGAGAGGAGTTTCCAAATGCTTTGTGCGATTGCTTTATGCCGGAACGACCTGATGTATTGGCGGTGGGAGCAGTATATGAAGGGCAGATTGTGGGGCTTGCAGGATGTGCTGCTGATACAAAACTATTTTGGCAAATAGGAATTGATGTTTTACCTAAGTGGAGAGACAAAGGTATTGCAACTAAGTTGGTGAAGTTGCTTAAAAATGAAGTGTTTCGCCGGGGAGCCATTCCAATTTATGGAACCAGCTTGTCAAGTATAGGTTCTTGGAATGTGGCACTTGGAAGTGGATTTTATCCAAAGTGGGTAGAGATTGAGACTATGGGAGAGTAGTTCTGAAAAAGAGAGAGGTTTCATGTCGCATTTTTGTTGAAAGACCTGCTAGAAATGATGAATTAGCATATTACTTAAGAGAACTAAGGGCGCACTTCTATACATCCCTTGGATGTATCCGTGCGAGGTGCATCCTTGATGGCAACTGATTGGCTGCGCCGGTTTTGCCTACGCTACGCTTCGGATAGTTCAACTGTAATAATTGGAAAATGATACACGGGCAAAAGTTAGCGTAAAGAAACTTTCGGAAAAATAAATATTGCAAAGGGCAGCTCTTTTGTATAAAGTTTTAAGTGACCAAACAAAAAACAACAAAGG
>JAZNJZ010000018.1:0-23201 GCA_045578325.1 Eubacterium sp. | reverse complement strand
CCGTGAGAACGTCCGGAAGAACTAGTATGCGTCCCACTACCAGAACTTTGTTTTGGTTTTCGATGCCGAGTCACATTCCGATACAAGAACAAATCACTTCGATTTGTAATATTCATACTTCCCTGCTTTTCATAGGCCGCTGCCGATGGCTGCAATGCCACTGACTTTAACTGCGACTTCATATGAGAAACCACAACAAAGGCAATGATAATTCCAATGGCAAAAGCCATTGCAATTCGAGTCAAAAACGGAAACGTTCCTCTTGGCATATTTCCATTATCATATGGTCTCCCCGTCGCCGCTTGCGTGATAAAGTCATCACACTGATCTGCAAAGACAGTAAATGCCTTCGCATACTCTCCGCTTGACAACAATGGCCGGAATTGATCCACCAGATAGGACTGTCCTGCAGTTGTAAAAGTCGGAATCGCCGTACCGTATGTAGTAATCGCCCAATCTCGCGCTTCCATACTTACCAACAGCAAGATACCATTGTCTCCGTCACCCATGCCATACCCATTATAATCATAGAAATCATCCGCATAGGCCTGAGATGTCTTTCCTTCTAAAGATTCTACTGTCACAACAGCCACATCACAATTTTGACGCTCGCTGATTTCATCTAATTTTGCAAGCAAAGCTTGCTCCTCTGCATCGGTCAAAATCGCACCATCATCTACCAAACGAGGCAACTGTCGTTCTTCTGGAATACTCTGTGCTTGTACTTGCAAAGGAGAGAACAAAGACAGAACCATTACCAGAATTAAAAATAGTACATTTCTTTTTCGATTCATGTTTTTCTCCTTCCTATAAAATCAACCACAAAAGATACATAACAACAAATACCACAACACTACAAATTCCAGAAAGTGACAAGAGCCATTTCCAGTATGCCGCCTTATCCAAAGGTAAATTTCCTACGAATTTGCCAGTCTGACCATTCATTGCGAATATGTACTTTTCACCATTCCAGCTTGTATTCAGCAACCACACCGGATACAACGCATACTTCGCAACACCATTGGAAAGTCGCACATTGGTACTTTCCGGTGTCACCGTGGTATATCCCTCAACTGTTGCCGCAAATGCTTGCTCAGCACTGGTTTTGATTCGCTGATTCGCACGATTAATGCTTTCTTCTGATGTCACATCATAACGATCCGCCAAATATCCCGAAAGATACGCCGTCTGAAAATCCACTGCATCTGAAAAATCAAATGGTTCAATGGACTCCATCAGATCATCTGGCATCTGCGTGGAGCCATCCACTGGCACACGTTGAAATCCAATGTTACCCGAGCGTTGCACCGAAAAATAACTGGTCTCACGGTAATCATAATTACTATCACTCCACATTCTAAGCTTCGTCGCCTTGTAACGGATATGAGCATCCGCATCCGCATCAAACAACCAAAAAGGTACATAAACACCTTTAATCTCATCAATATGATTCTCGTCTTTGAACACTTTCGGCAACAAACGTTTTCCTTTCAAATGAGCATTCATTGCAGCCTTCGCAGCCTTTTTGTCCAATTTGAACGGAATCACGTAATCGGGACGAAGATCCCCCGAAAACTGCCGCGTCATAATAACCGGATTATCGCAATACGGACATTTTGTGGCACCCGTCGTGGTTTCCGCAATAATCTCGCCACCACAAGTCTCGCACAGATACACAGACATACCGTCCGTCTCGCCTTCTTGCCACTCGCTTCCTGCGGCAGTTTCCCAGATCATTTCATCTGTCTGCTCTTGATTTAAAACATCATCATAATTTTTTAACGTTTCTGCATCAAATGTCGTATCACAATACGGACATTTCATCTGCTGGGAAGTGCTGTCGAATTCAATCACACCGCCGCAGCATGGACATTTATATTCCAATATTGCAGCCATTTCAACACCTCACTTTATTATTGCTGATCCAATTCATTAAATGGATCCCCACATTCTGGACAGAATTTTGGTGGATTCTTAGGATCTTCTGGCTCCCAACCACACTTGTCACAACGATACAAAGGTGCTCCCGCTGGCTTTGCACTTCCACACTCGGAACAGAATTTTCCTTTATTGACTGCTCCACAACTACAAGTCCAACCTTCATTTGCTGGTTTCGGCGAAGCACACTCCGTGCAGAATTTTCCTGTATTCTGAGTACCACAACTACAAGTCCATGTACCTCCTTGTACCTGTGCCGCCGCCTGTGGTTGTGCCACTTGCTGCTGTTGCGCTGCTTGCTGCTGTGCCGCCTGTTGCTGCGCTGCTTGCTGCTGTGCTCCCATCTGGAACAAGCTCTGTGCATCGATACCACCTGCACTCTGTGCCATACCCATTCCCACAAAGCCCATCATGGCTCCATTTTCATTGGCTGCTGCTGCACGCATCGCATCTGCCTGTGCACTGGTCAACGTTGCTGCTGCCATAGACGGATCACGCATAATCGCTGTACGCTGTGCCTGCTTGATCAACTCTGCATCTTCTTCTGGAAGTGTAACCGGATTCATTGCCACAGAAACAATCGCAAGACCACGAAGTTCGGTCCACTTTGCAGTCAAACTTTCATTCATAGCTGCGCAAAGTTCATCCACATGTCCTGGAATGGCATTTGGACGAATCTCCAACTCAGAAATTTTAGCAAATGCTGGCTGAAGTGCACTAACAAACTCGGTCTTCAACTGGCTATCGATCTCTTCTCTACGAAATTCATCTTCCACATTTGCACATACATTGGTATAGAACAACAATGGATCCACAATCTTATAAGAGTACAAACCATTACAACGAATGGATACATCAATGTCCAAGTTAATGTTGCGATCCACTACACGGAATGGAATTGGTGTTGGTGTACCAAATTTGTTATCAATCAATTCCTTTGTATTGAAGTAGTACACACGCTGATCTTTTCCCGTATCTCCACCCATAGTAAATCGTTTTCCAATGGTTGCAAATGTCTGCTTGATGCTATCGCCCAGATTTCCTGCGAAGATACTTGGCTCCGTTGACTTGTCGTATGTAAACTCACCTGGTTCTGCACAAACTTCTACAATCTTTCCCTGTTCTACAATAATCATACACTGACCATCATTTACAACAATCCCAGATCCATTGGAAATAATATTATCCCTTCCCTTTGTGTTTGAGGATTTATCCCCTATACGTTTCTGTCCCTTCACCATCAAAACGTCTTTGTCCAATGAATCGCAGTAAAAATACTCTTTCCACTGATCGGCAATAGTACCACTCACTGCTTCTGTCAATGCTTTAATTAATCCCATATTCTTTCCTTCCTTTCTCTTATATAACCCTTTTGCTAATAAAATTACGACGGGTATTTTGTCGCATAGATTCATTATACAACAAAACCCCGTCGTTTGCACCATAAAATATGAAATTGTGACAAATTTATTCTGCTGCCAATAACTCCATGATTTCATTACTTCTCTGGATAAACGCTGTCATATCTTCTGGATTCAGTGGTTTGTTACTGATCATTGCCAAATCATACAACTGCTTACAGAACAATTCTGCATGCTCGCCTTCTTTGTTCGCCACCAAATACTGAACCAATTTGTTATTTGCATTGAGCACCAATGTCTCTCCACCAAAGTCACCCATAGCTCCCATACCATTCATGGCATACATTCTCATCATATCCTGCATACGTCTCATTTCTTCCGAAATGGTAATCATAGAAGAAACCTTTTCATTTTTCAGCTTCTCTACTTTGACTTCAAGATTTTCTTTGCCAATAGCTTTCTTAAAGAGTTCGGTCAGAACATCTGTCTGCTCCTTCAACTCTTCCTCCGCAACTTCCTCTTTGAAGTCATCTGTCACTTCAGCGTCAATACGCTGGAATTTAACAGCATCATCTCCCACTTCCAAAGATGAGATAAATGGCTGATCAATGCTATGAGTCAATACAAAAGCATTCTTCTCCTGCTCACGGAACATATTGATATACTGACTCTGCTGCTGAAGATCCGTTACATAATAAATCGTTGTCTTTGGTGGTTCTGCCGGCTCACCATTTTCTTCACCTGGTTCTACCACTTCCGCCTCTGGAGCATCTACCGTCTCCAAATACTCTTTCATGGTCATATATTTTTCATCCAGATCCTTAAAGAGAACATAGTCTTTCATCTTCTCTTGGAATTTCTGATCTTTCAGACAACCATATTTGATAAATGGACTGATGTCATCCCAATATTTCTCATAATTCTCACGGTCTGTCTTGCACATACCACTGAGCTTATCTGCCACTTTCTTCGTGATGTAATCTGAGATTTTCGCCACAAATCCATCGTTCTGCAACGCACTTCTAGATACATTCAATGGGAGATCCGGACAATCGATTACACCCTTTAACAACAAAAGAAACTCTGGAATTACTTCTTTGATGTTGTCCGCAATAAACACCTGATTGTTGTATAACTTAATCATACCTTCCGCATTCTCATACTCCAAGTTCACTTTTGGGAAGTATAGAATACCTTTTAAGTTAAATGGATAATCCATGTTCAAATGGATCCAGAACAATGGCTCCTTGTAATCATGAAAGACATTTCGATAAAACTCTTTGTAATCTTCCTCGGAGCATTCATTTGGATGTTTTGTCCAAAGAGGAGTGGTATCACTAAGAGAAACCGGACGTTTTACAATCTTTGTTTTCTTTACTGGCTCCTTTGCTTCCGCATCATCACCATCCACCTTTGGCTCTTCTACGATTTCTTCAATAACCGTATCTTCTTCCGTCACCTCTTCACTTGGGATGGTCTCGTACTGTGTCTCTGCATTTTCGTTTGTCAAGAAAATCTGTACTGGCATGAAAGAACAGTATTTTTCCAACACTTCCTTCACACGATATTCATTGGAGAATTCATAACTATCCTCATTTAAGTGCAGAATAATTTCTGTACCAATTTCGTTCTTTTCTCCTTCTCCCATTTCAAATTCGGTTCCGCTTTCAGACTCCCAGTGTACTGCAGACTCCCCGTCACGATAAGACTTGGTGTTGATTTCCACTTTATCCGCCACCATGAAAGCACTGTAGAATCCGAGACCAAAGTGTCCGATGATCTGATCCTCACTGGATTTATCTTTGTATTTCTCAAGGAAATCCGTTGCACCGGAAAACGCAATCTGGTTGATGTATTCTTTCACTTCATCAAAAGACATACCAAGACCTGTATCCACAAAACGGATGGTCTTTTCCTCGGCATTCACATAGACCTCAACTTTTGCCTTATAATCCTCTGGCAATGTTGCCTCGCTCATCATCTCCAACTTTTTCAACTTTGTGATGGCGTCACAGCCGTTGCTCACAAGCTCACGGATAAAAATATCATGGTCAGAATACAGCCATTTTTTTATAATTGGGAAAATATTTTCAGAATGAATCGCCAAACTACCCTGTTCTTTATTCATAATATGTCACTCTCCTGTTCTAAACATAGATTTCAAAAACTGTCTAGAAACTATCTTAGTACAGAACAAAACAGATGTCAAGAACTTTTTAGCACTCACTAGAGAGGAGTGCTAACAATTTGATTTCTCTTTAAAAATTCAGCACATTGGTCATCCCAGACCTGCTCTCCACTTTTATCCAAAGTAAAAGTTGCCGCTGTATACATACTAATGCAACTGAGTTCACCTTTCTCATATTGAATCCGCAACCCACCACAATCTCCATTATCAAAATAATGCACGAATTGAATTCGCATGATCTGCGGTGTCTGTTTTCCTTTAATCAGAGAAAACACCAACGGACGTAACAATTTCCATGGCACATACTCCTGTCCCTCATAAAGTTCCCGCTCTTCCTCACTGAGCCAATCCGCTTGCAAGGTACCATTGATGGAAATTGACACTAACGTTTTTAGTTCTACACTTCCCACACAAAATTTATCAAAATTTTCCTTTAACAATAAAAGTGACATAAATTCCTTTACGTCCTCGATTTTATACATTTGCATAATATTCTCCTTGTCCGCAAATACTAACCTCGTACACCATTCCACACTGAAAGGAGAAATGACCATGAGAGCAAGTGAATCCACTTATAAAAATGTAGCAAAACATTGTAGTGCCTATTCCGCTAAGGATTGCTGCACCAACACCGTTTCAAACAAATCCGGAGACATCGATGTATCCTGTACCACTTGCAAACACTTTTCCACCGACAAGGAAAAGCACTGCAAACTAGATCTGTTTGACCCAATCGTAGCAGATCACCATTTTTAGTATTGTTTTTTTCTGGAAGAAGCGCTGGATTTTTCTGGCGCTTTTTTCATGGTCTTTTCCGGATTGCTTTCGAAAACAACTACAGAGCGTGGCGCTACCATGTATTTTTTGTATTCCTGTTTTTTCTCCACTAGCGATGTCTCACTTGTATCAAAAAGCACCCGCCAGGTCTTAGCATCGTCCAGCACTGGTAAATAAAACTCATGAGAATCCCAATGAAAATTAAACGTCATGTACAAAGACTCTCCACCATAATAACTACCATAGAAAAGAACCCCTACTTCTCTACTGTAATATGAATAATTCGCCTCCCATGGCTCGATTCCATGCGCGGACACCCCCGGGGCACCAACCCCTTTTGTATCCATACTTGAAATCACCTCATTGCGTTGGTACAACGGGCAGTTCTTACGGAATTCAATCAAACTCTTGGCAAATTCATATACTTCCCGATTCTTGTCCAATAGCCGCCAATCCACCCATGTGGTAGCATTGTCCTGGCAATACGCATTATTATTTCCTTTCTGTGTTCTTCCAAACTCATCTCCCGCGAGAATCATCGGAGACGCCATGCCTAGAAGCAACATGCACAACGCATTCTTCGTCTGCTGAAAACGCATGGCATTAACCGTTCTTTTTCGGCTCACACCTTCTTGACCACAGTTCCAGCTATAATTATATTCCGTTCCATCGTTGTTCTTTTCCCCATTTGCCTCATTGTGCTTTACATCATAGGACACAAGATCCCGAAGGGTAAATCCATTTTTTTGCGTAATATAATGAATTCTTCCCTGACAAATATTATCTGCCTTAAATGAATGGTAGAAATCCCCTACCTGCCCTTCATCGCTTTTCAAATAACGTCTGGCAACGGTAAGGTACTCGTCATTAAACGTAGCAAATTTTTTCTGACCATTAACAAGACCTGGTTCTTGCCAATAATTCCCCAAAAACTTACACTGTCTCAATACCGGATCCGCATCAATCCACTGTTTGGACACCACGGCGGTATCCACCAAAAAACCATCGATGTGATACTCTATCGCATAATGACGAAGACAACGTATTACAAACTCCGGCGATTGCCCTACAAAGTGAAAATCCAAAAACACATTCATTCCCTTTTGATGAATGTTCTTCACCAGCTGCTTTAATTCCGTTGTAGCCTCTTGTTGGTTTGCCGCATAGGAAGCTTTTGGCGCAAAATAACAGGCATCCTTCGTATACCCCCAACAATTGATCTTTTCCCCCTTATCATCCATAATTTCATTAAAATCATAAAGAGGTAAAAATAATATGGTATTGACGCCGAGTCCCTGTATATAATCCAACTTCTCCCCAAATCCAGCAAAGGTTCCCGGATGTTGTACCCCTGAGCTACTGTGCTTGGTAAACCCACGAAGATGGCATTGGTACAAAATCATATCTTCATAAGATATGGATGCACGATTTTCCCCACTCCAATCAAAGGATTTCTGTTCAAATCGTCCACGAAGCTTCCCGCGTTTTCCGAATTGATCCCGTCCCGCCGTAGCTACCATATACGGATCGTTTACGATTTCCTTATCTGCCTCAAAACAATACTCCCAAGATGCCAGTGTCTCCCCTAACGTTTCCCCTTCCAGAATTACGCTAAAAAGATCCGGTGCTCCCTGGTCTCCCATGGAAAACATCGGAATTTTATATGCTATTTTTTTCTCTTTATACAGACACAGTTTACAGCTTTTCTTATCTTTACAAAAAATTGTAATTTCAATCTGATTTTGGGCTTTCGTTACAAATACCCCTTCACGCATACCCTGCCCTTTTTTTATGGAAATTGCTCCACTTTCAATTGTTTTCATCGATCTTCCTCACACCTAATTCTAAACTTTAATATACTCTGTTTTCCTTATTTTAGCATAGATAATTCTCAACCACAAGCGAAAAGAATCGTAAATATTTCCAAAAAAGCTTGCAAAATCACAGTTTTTTAGTAAAATAGTGAGTGTTGACATTTATATAGTAGAAGGGCCATAGGTTCCCTTATCAACCTAAATAAAAAATTAAGGAATGAAAAAGAATGATTCAAGCAAGTAACATTACCTTGCGCTTTGGTAAAAAAGCGCTTTTTGAAGAAGTAAACATAAAATTTACCGAAGGAAACTGCTATGGTATCATCGGTGCAAACGGTGCTGGAAAGTCTACCTTTTTGAAAATTCTTTCCGGTGAGTTGGAGCCAACCAAAGGTGATATCATCATCACACCAGGGCAGCGTCTCTCTGTGTTGGAGCAGGACCACTTCAAATACGACGATTTCATGGTACTGGATACTGTTATCATGGGAAATCAGCGTCTATATGAAATTATGAAAGAAAAAGACGCAATTTATGCAAAAGAAGATTTCACAGAAGAAGATGGAATTCGTGCCAGCGAATTGGAAGCAGACTTCGCAACAATGAATGGTTGGGAAGCAGAATCCGATGCTGCTACTCTTTTGAATGGTTTGAACATCGAGACCGATCTTCACTACAAAATGATGAGTGAACTCTCTGGTAGCGAAAAAGTGAAGGTTCTTTTGGCAAGAGCATTGTTTGGTAATCCAGACATCCTTCTTCTCGACGAGCCAACAAACCACTTGGACCTCGACGCCATCCGTTGGTTGGAAGAGTTCTTGATCAACTTCGAGAACACCATCATCGTTGTGTCCCATGACCGTTATTTCCTCAACAAAGTTTGTACTCATACTGTAGATATTGACTACGCAAAAATGCAGCTTTACGCTGGTAACTACGATTTCTGGTATGAATCAAGCCAGTTGATGATCAAACAGATGAAAGAAGCCAACAAAAAGAAAGAAGAAAAAATCAAAGAGTTACAGGAATTTATCCAGCGATTTAGCGCCAACGCTTCCAAATCCAAGCAGGCGACTTCTCGTAAACGTGCTTTGGAAAAAATCGAATTGGATACCTTGCGTCCATCCAGTCGAAAATATCCTTACGTAGATTTCAAACCAAATCGTGAAATCGGAAACGAAGTTCTCACTGTGACAAATCTCTCCAAAACCATCGACGGAGAGAAAGTACTCGATAATGTTTCCTTTACCGTAGGACACGATGACAAAATTGCATTTGTTGGTTCTTATGGCATCGCCGCAACAACTCTGTTCCAGATTCTTTCTGGGGAAATGGAGCCAGACGAAGGCGATTACAAATGGGGAATTACTACAAGTCAGGCATATTTCCCAAAAGATAATACAAAAGACTTTGACAGCAGCGACACCATCGTAGATTGGCTGATGCCTTTCTCTCCAGAAAAAGATGCTACTTATGTACGAGGATTCCTTGGACGTATGCTCTTCTCTGGTGACGATGGTTTGAAGAAAGTAAACGTTCTTTCTGGAGGTGAGAAAGTACGTGTTATGCTTTCTAAGATGATGATGCTTGGTGCCAACGCTCTCATCATGGATGAGCCTACCAACCACCTTGACATGGAGTCCATTACTTCTGTCAACAATGGTTTGATTAAATTCCCTGGCGTTGTTCTTTTCACATCTCAGGACCACCAGTTCATTCAGACCATTGCAAACCGTATCATTGAACTTACACCAAACGGAATGATCGATAAAGTAACAACATACGATGAATATCTCGATAGTGACGAAATGGCCAGAAAACGTCAGGCATTGAGCTAATAAAAAGGAGTGATTATTTTGGGGCCCAGTGACGCCATAAGCATATTTACAATTCTCATATTACTTTTATTATCTGCGTTTTTCTCATCTGCTGAGACCGCACTCACCACCGTGAGCGCGCTTAAAATGCGTTCTTTGGCAGAGGATAAAAACAAAGCAGCAAAGCGAGTATTGAAGTTGCGTAAAAATTCTTCCAAAATGTTAAGTGCCATTTTGATATGCAATAACATCGTGAATTTGTCCGCTTCTTCTCTCTCGACTACGTATGCCTTTAACCTTTGTCAGCGGCTTGGATTTGAAGATAACACAAGTCTTGCTGCTGGTATTGCAACTGGTATATTGACGGTATTGATTTTGATTTTTGGCGAAATTACACCAAAAACTTCTGCTACCATCAATTCAGAGAAGATGGCTTTGCTTTACAGCAGTCCAATCCTTTTCCTTACACGACTGCTTACACCAATCATTTTCCTGATTGATAAAGTAACGCAGGCAATCCTCTTTCTGCTTCGTATCGATCCGAGCAAGGTAGATAACGGCATTACCGAGGACGAACTTCGAACTTTTGTAGAAGTGAGCCATGAAGAAGGTGTCATCGAAAGTGAAGAGCGCGAAATGATTACCAATATCGTAGATTTGGGTGATTCCATCGCAAAAGATGTTATGATTCCTCGTCTTGACATCTGTATGGTAGAGCTTGCAACAACTTACGAGGATTTACTCTCTCTCTTTACCGAGAGCAAATTTGCTCGTATGCCTGTTTATGATGAAACCATTGATAATATTGTAGGAGTTGTAAACTTAAAAGATTTTGTATTCTACAAAGGGGATAAGAACAACTTTAACTTGAAAGAACTTATCCGCGAGGCCCATGTTACCTATGAATACAAAAACGTAGCTGAGCTTTTTATGGAAATGCGAAAAGAATCCATTCCAATGACCATCGTACTGGACGAGTACGGTGCCTTATCTGGTCTTATTACAATGGAAGATCTCGTGGAAGAAATCGTGGGAGATATCCGAGACGAATACGATGAGGATGAAGAAGATGAAATCCAGCACGTAGCAGATAATGAATACTTTTTGCTTGGATCCACACCTTTGGATGATGTCAGCGAAGAACTTTCCATTCCTTTGGAATCCGATGAATACGATTCCATTGCGGGACACATCATCAAACTTCTGGAACACTTTCCTGAACCTGGAGAAAAGGCAGAAGATGAATACGGCATATATACGGTTGTGGAATCCGAAAAAAATCGTATCGACAAAGTACATGTATTACTAAAACCTCAACCAAAAGAAGAGGATGATGACGAATAACACTCGTTCACATATCATTTTAAATATCGAAAGCAGTCAGTTTCTGGCTGCTTTTTCTATGCTTTCATGTCCGCCTGCTTCTGGTTCAAACACCACTGTTTTTCGCACTGTAATCTCCTTTTGAATCCCGCCGCAAAACACTGGTTTCTCACACACTTCAATATCCAGTAACCCCTTTACCGGATCTGCCGATATAACATTTACTGTCATATCCACATCATAATCCGAACATTGAACAAATTTTTGCAAAAAAGCAGCCACAAATTCATTGCGATGTTCCACTCCAAAAGACTGCTCCTCCATCACTTCTTCTACGGTTTGTGTCACAGCCTCCGCCAACGCTTCTTCTAGCTCCCGTTCATACAGAACATGTCCTTCCCAAACGGTATGTGTCATACACCCCACTAAAACCACTCCGATACATAGCGTAGATACCATTGCCGTTTTCATCTTCTTATTCCCTCCTTCCTGTAAAAATCTCTAAAAATTTTTGACATCGTTTCATACTTTCTTTTTCCTCACACTGGTCTGAAAACCTTCTTATCTCTTTCATATCCTCTGCAGATATACGCCAAACCTGGTCATACTGCGAAGCTTCTTTTTGGAATGTTTGTTGTAACAGTCGCAGATACTCCGGTTGTCGCCAAATGGAATATTCCGATAAACTTTCACCACCAGCGTTTCTTACAAATATAACACATCCCCCAACCTTCTCATCAGGCCCTGTAATTCCTATCCCCCTTGTCACTGGAACCGTCTCAATACCAGGAGTCTCTGGCACCACCGTGGATTGTGGTAATACAAATGTTTTTTTTCGTGCTGGTTCCGTTGTGACAACTGGTAATTTTTCTTTCTTCTTTCCGAAATTCTCCCTCTTTTTTGGCACTTTCGTTTCCATTGGTTCTTGAGATTCCCTATCCGGTTTTAATGAAACACGGGGCGAGTGAGTAGGCGTAATCACCTCTTTTTTCTTCGCTTTCTTTTTTATTTGTAGCGTATTTTTCTTTCTCCACAACGCAAATCCTGCGCGCTTCTTCAAAACAAATCCATCTCTAACACCTACTTGTCTCCCCAAGCCCCCTCGGACTAGAATCCTTCCATCTCGATATTCCTCTGGTTCAATTTCACAACCACCACCATTTTTCCAAGACTTTGTAACCTCAACATACCGATTCCTTTCCAGATAAATGGACTGTAACGAAACAGTTCCATCCAGCCGTAATGCACCAGCATTATAGACATCATCTCCAAAACCACCATAACTTCGTTTCCCCAAGCAATACCCACGAGCCAAGTTCCCCTTTAAGCTTCCACCTTGCATAATCACCGTGCCCTCATTATAAATACCGCCTCCTCGCCCATCAAAACCTTTTCTGCTCGATTGGCCTACTACAGCATTGTCCTGTATCTTTCCTCCTTCCAGCACCAATACACTTCCCTTTTCCACACGAACACCAGCACCGCTCTGCATTGTCAAATTATCAACAATCCAACTCCCCTCTTTCATAATTGCTTTTCCGCCACATAATAACAATCCTCCACCGCCACTATTACGAGAAGCAAGATTATAATTTTCCTTTAGCACCGTCTTGTCCTGGAGTATAACCGTCCCTTGATTCACCTCCAAAAGCTTTCCGTTTATGCCTTTTGGCGCTTTTGAACTACGTCCCCCACCATCCAAGGTCACTGCCTGCAATGTCAACAATGTTCCTTTCGCACGAAGCAGTGTCCCCAAATACGCCTTTCCACTACCAACTTTGCGCTTGATCGCATACGTTCCACCGCCGTCAATAATTTTCTTTCCCTTTGCGACCAAACACCTATCCACCATAATATTCGCTTGCAATCGAATCAGAATCTCCTTTGATTCACCTAATGCAGTCCGCAACTCTTCTTGTGTCGTCACCTCACATTTTTCAACTGCCATTATCGTTGGATTCCCATCGATCCCTTGCATTATCATGATGCTACTTACGCACATCACTGCCATCCATCGACGTATCTTCATATCCTCCTTCTCCTCTACTTTGTTTCATTTCTAGCTTTGCCTGTTCCAACAAATATACTGTTTCTTGTAATGCGCACATAAAGTCATAATTGATATCCTCTTCTGTACAACTATAGTGCTTTAGTAAGAAGGGAACCACTTTCCCCTTCGTTAATGCATCTGCAAATCTCCGGTTATATGGAATCGTACCAACTCGGTTTCTGTCTAGTCGATACCGACCAACAATATCACTCTTTGTTATGACCGACTCAGGATCATAATTTCCTATCACATAAAATGCTTTTTTCTGAATTTCGGAATAATTTCGAAAGAAGTGGGATAACAACTGATGATTTTGGCATAGATTTACCACAATCAGATCCACTTCCTGTAAGATTTTTCTTGAACTTTCAAGAGAGGATGAGGATAGATCCACACATACTGTGTGACAATACTCTTCTAATAGATTTAAGACTTCCCTTGCATGCCGGTTTAATCGATACTCTAAAAGTTCTCGATTCATCCCGCCTGTGGGCAAATAAAACACACGTTGGTCCAATACCGAAAGACACGTTCGATGTATCATTCCCGAATTCACCATTTCTCGGTTGCCACAGTAACTCAAAATTCGACCGAGGCCATTTTCCACAAAATATGAATTTTTTTCTTGTAAAATGTCATAGGAATTTGGATTAAGAAATGTACTTCCTAGATTGCTGATATTTGAGTGATTTTCAAAGAGTACCATCTCCGATGGCTGGTACAACGCCGATAAGATACTTATACAGGATAGATTGCCTGTTACTCCTGCTTTTCCCGGTGAATTGCTCCAAAAAGCAATTTTCAATACAAATGTCCTCCTTTCATTTTCGAGGTGGAATGAACCTATCATACCACCCTTTTTTTTATTTGTAAATTGGTACATATCACCAAAAGTAAAGAGGGAATTTTGTAACGTATTACATAAATCCCCTCTTGGTTTCTCACTTAGTTTTTATAATTTTTCTTTATGTTCCCGCTTACGATACGTGTTAATATCGATTGTTTCTGCCGTCCCAACATACTTTCTTGTTCGTATCAGGGTAATGACACAGAACAACACGGCCGCCACAAGAATCCAGCGATAAACACGGTTGACCCCTGTGTGTCCCACAAATGTTAAGAACGCCATATACACGCGACAAATTACCGTAAGCCACCATCCAAACAATATTCTTATATTGGTGCCACGGTTCACTAGCGCATCGGTAATTCCTATCGTGGAGTAAATCACCAAATATTCCATGAACAATTCTGCTGCCAATTGCGCAAAAAAGCACACCATAATCCATACAACCAACGAGGAATCCTGTGTAATAAAACCGCAAGATCGTAACAACACAGAAGAAATCACAGCCAAAACCAACATAACCAAACTGTACCAATATTGCTTATTGTAACGAAGCAATTTGCACACACCAATAAAAATCAACACATAACCGATTATGTCCGGCAAACAGTCAATTCGAACATGATCTCCTAAGACATTGGTCAACGTATAAGTGCGAATGGATGGTGCTAGCTCATACTTCCCAAGCATTCCTGTTACTTGAAACTCTGGATACGCAATCCCAGACACTACATGAATATCCACTCCTGTAAACAATAATCCAATTGCAATCAATATTACAGCCATCTTTTTCCCTCATTTCTCTACGCGTCTCTACGCGCTTTCTTTTGCATGAAACAATTTACACAACCGATGCTAATGCATGACAGCATAATTCCAAATATCATGCCCACCAAAACATCCGACGGATAATGCACAAAAAAGTATAAACGCGAAGTTGCGATTAATACCGCTATGAATAGTGCAAGTATCCCCACTCTTTTCTTCCAATACAACAGCGTTGACGCGGCAGCAAAGGAAGAAAACGTGTGCCCGGATGGAAAGGAATAATCCTTCGGAATAGCAATTAGCATCTCTACTTCTGGATGCCTCCAACATGGTCGTGGACGTGCCACAAGATTTTTCAGCAGCCCATTGCCAAAGATCAAACATAGTATCAGTGCCATGGCTACCATTACACCATATTTTCTTGTCTTTCGAAAACACAAGAGCAATATCGCCACGGCAATCCATACAGCCCCACCTTCACCAAGCACAGTGAAAAAATGAAATATTGCTGTTAATACATCATGATGAATCTGTTGAAACCATTCCAGTATCCCATAATCAAATTGTTCGATCACACTCGCACTGCCTTTCTAGGAAATCTTGATTCGTAACGTCGCCTTCTTGTTTCCTTTTTTTGCATATATCTTTACGCTTCCTTTTTTCTTTGCTTTCACAACACCTTTTGAAGAAACCTTCGCAATTTTTTTATTGGAGGAACTCCATATCACATTCTGGCCCAATCGAAGCGGCCACACCGACGCTTTTAGACGAAGTTTGGATCCTGCTTTCAGAGTAGTCTTTCCTCCCCTTATCTTGACAGTAGAAATCTTTGCCAGCATATTTTTCACTTCTTTGCGGCAGGATTCCTTGTATAAACTTTCATAACTGTATAGGGAATACCCAGACACCTTGGCGTTTTTTCGTGTCTTTCCAATCTCGGTAGCAATTACTTTGGAACTCTTCTTCCAACCAAGATCATAACGATCGATCATGCCACCACGATACAAACCAAGACCGATGTACATGTCTACACCTGCTGTGTTTAACCGTGTCCATTCTTTCAATCTTTTATCAAAAAGTTTGGTCCGTTTTCCTTCCAGAAGATACGAATTGGACCAATAAAGTTGTGGCACAATGTAGTCAATATATCCCGGAACACTCATCCATGTTTTTACATCCGCTCCCATAGCCTCGCAGTTTTCTATGTTCCCTGCTGGACTAATGCCAAATTGTAATGCAGGTGACTTTTCCTTAACCATAGTGTACACGGATTGAATCATTGTATTCACATGTTGCCTTTTCTCGGCCTGCGACACAGATTTGTACTTTTTGTACTGTTTATGCGAAGAAGATGGATAAAAATAATCGTCAAAATGGATTCCATCTACTGCGTAGCCATCGATTACTTCCTTTACTGCTAGCAGAATCCTACTCTTGGTAGATTCCTTCGCCGGATTGTAGATTTTCTTTTGCGTAATCCGATACGGATTCATCCACGCATGAAAGGACAATTTGTACTTATGTGCCAATTCTACAAGAATCGCCAACGGATCGTAATCCGGTTCATACTCTCCCATATAACTGCTAAATTCAAAGTTCTCGGATGGCCAAATGGCATCGTCGAATGCCCTCACATGAAAATATACGGTATTGCATCCGTTATTGCGGATATTTTTAAACATTTTTTTTGCATTCTTACGAAATTCTTCTTCTGTTTTATCCTTCAATCCCGCCACTTCATATTCATAAAAAGATACCCATACTCCGCGGACTTCTTTATCCCCCGCTTGGATTTCCTTTCCTGGTATACACAATGCTACCACTAGAAGCATTGCCAAACATCGCATCACATACGCTCTTACTTTCATGGTATTTTCCTCTTTTCATGCATTATCCCAGCAAACCAGTACTGAAATATCTCTCCATACGGTCCGCTAATACCGTGGCAATCACTTTGTCACTTCCGTATTTCTCTGCAATTTTTTTGCATGCCCATACGTTTGCACCTGAGGATGTACCACAGAGAAGTCCCTGCACTCTTGCCAGTTCTCTCGCCATCTCAATGGCGTCATCATCGGTTACTTCCACAATATCATCAATCAACGATGTATCTAGCACTTCTGGGATAAACCCGTCCCCGATTCCTTGAATACTATGCAAACCTGGCTCGTGGCCAAGAAGAGCCGATACATTCTTTGGCTCTACCGCAACGATTTTTAAATCCGGATTTTTTTCTTTGAGATATTTTCCGATTCCCTGCAAGGTTCCACCACTTCCAAGTCCAGATACAAAAATATCTACTTTGCCGTCCAGCTGCTCATACAACTCCTTTGCAGTGGTCTCATAGTGAATGCTTGGATTGGCTGGATTTACAAACTGCTGTGGCATGAAGCACTGGTCTCCCAGCTCAGCCGCCAACTCTTCCGCTTTTTTCACTGACCCATCAATACTTTCTTCTGGTGGTGTCAACACAAGTTCTGCCCCCAAAGCACGAATGATTTTCTTTCTCTCTTCGCTCATGTTTTCTGGCATTACGATAATGACGCGGTATCCTTTGCGAACTCCCACGAAAGAAATACCAATTCCTGTATTTCCACTGGTTGGCTCCACAATGGTCTTTCCCGGTTTCAATGCTCCACTTTTCTCTGCTTGCTCAATCATATTTTTTGCCACACGATCCTTAATACTTCCACCAGGATTCAAAAATTCTGCTTTTGCATATACTGACAATCCTGTCAATTTCTTCAAACTTACCAGTGGGGTATTTCCAATCAGATCAATTACATTTTCTATCATTTTTATATCTCCATTTCTTAGTATTCTTTCAAGTTGCGGATGTAACGAAAGGTCTCTTTCTCACCCTTCTCTTTTAACATTGTAAGCAGCTTCTCGATGAGTGCTGCCGTCTCATCATGAATCACACGGCAGTACTTACCATTCTCATAATAAGTCAGTGGCATATCTTCTGTATAATCCGCCCCATAATATATTTTACTTGCCGCCACACGATCACAGAACATTTCTTTCACATAACGAAGAGGCATCTTGACCGGTTCTTTGAATCTGGTTTTTGGATTGTAATCCTGCCAATATTCAAAATGATGCTTGTTTCTTCCTTGATGATGAAGCCACGCTGCCGAATATCCATTGGTTTCTCTCTCTTCCGCATTGGGACTTCTCGTTCCCTGATAATATTTTGCTCCCGGAATAAACTCCGTTGGTGTATATTTGGAAAGATCATGCCGAAGTCCCTGCCAGAAAATCCCCGCATGATAACAGTGTTTTATTACCTGATGACGATGTCTTGTAATCGTACAAAAATGCTTCCATGGATGCATCCTTCATTCCTCCATATCTTGGACTTTTGCCCTACCTTATATCATAACAAATGCACACGTATTTGGCAAGAACTAACCGTTGCTTTTACTGCATCAGACGAACTTTCCTCTAAAGCAAAAAAAGGCTTCCGCATATCGCCGAAGCCTTTTGATTCTTTCAAAGTTTACTGTGCAGCAGCAACCATTTTTGCTGTAACACCAACTGGACCATTGCCAACAACCGTAAAGGAGCCTGACAATACATAATCGCCAAGATGTCTATGGTAGCCCACTCTTTCTTCTCCTGTTTCAATTTGCTGATATTTCTCGTATGCAGAAACAACATCATCATCATCGTTTGCTGCTGGAGAAAATTCGTATGTTCCTGCTTTCAAGTATGTGTAGAGAGATTTGTCAGAGTCCTGATAGATATAGGTTCTAACACCATACTCATCAAATACCTGAGGATACCCATCAAAGTCGTACGCGGTTGCCCCTTCGATACCTGTTGTAAATGTTACACAATACAATGGTAAGGTAAAGTCTTTTGTTACCGTTCCCTCTGTGTACACATTTCCGATGCTATTGTCGTAAGCTGTATCAAAATATATATACTCGCTATACTCTCCTGGAATAACACGTACTTTATAAGTTCCATCCTCTTTTGTCTCTACATCAAAGGACGTCTCTCTTCCATAAACGTCGATCTTAGATTCTCCCACTACCGAGATTTTCTTAACCGTTGCTCCAGCCGCATCTCTTACTGTACCAGTAAGCGTAACACCTTCCACAACATTGAGTGTAAATGGCAAAACAGCAGAAATTGCCGGATTCAATGTATCGGTTACCGTAACAGAAACGGCATAGGTTCCGGCAGCTACCGGAAGCTTATTTCCATCGGCATCTTTTTCAATGAACATATCGCCTGTTTCATCCATTGACACATTCATTGGAAGACCAGTTGCAGAGTACTTGTAGGAACCGGATCCTCCCGTAATGACACCCCAAGAACTGGCTGTTATCTTGTGACCAAAAGAATATCCACTTGCTTCTTCCTTTGTTGTGGTATTCTTAGGAATATAAGAAAGCACTGTCTGATCCAATATATTACCTGTAATCACGATTTCGCTACCAACATAGAAAACATAGTTTTTCTTAAATTCTTTACCGGTCTCATCCACACCTGTAAGCACTGCTTTGGTTCCATTTTCTACATTCTTGAATTTACCTTTCACTTTTACACGAGTGCCGGATTTGCTTATATAAACCTTCAGTCCTTCTGGAACACCAGAAACACTATACTTGATCATTCCCGTTGGTCTTACCACATTATCCAACTCCCAAGTAGTCTCATATGTCTCATTCTGCATTCCACTTACGCGCTGTGTCGTTGTTGTCTCATCACACACATCGCCATAAAGGGAACCAACAAAAACCTCTTTTGACTTTGTTCCTTTCAGCGCATCGATTGTAACTTTCACATAAGTTTCACTTTCGATTCGGCTCATTTCATCAAGAACAATATCGTATGTCTTTCCACCGTCTTTTGTCTCGACTTTCTCAATGCCTTCCTTTGTTGTATACTTGCCATCCGGTGTTCTCTTGTTCTGTACAACAAAGTTTGCGGCAGTAAATGTCTTCGCATTTGAAAGTTCCACACGTACAACCTTACTGATTGGAACACTTACATTTACGATGCCAGCTCCAACTGTCACTTTGCAAGTCGCTTTTTTTCCACTTCCATCTACTGCTTTCGCTGTAATTGTAGCAGTTCCTTCGGACACGCCTTTTACAACACCTTTTGCTGTTACGGTAGCAACTTTTTTGTTGGATGTTGTCCACTGAAGAATTTTACACACGTTTTTGCTTGGTGTTACCTTTGCTGCAAGCTTCTGTGTATCTCCCACTGCAACGGTAGCGCTCTTAGCATCCATTGTAACCTTATTTACTGCAGCCTTTTTCACAACCACTTTAATCGTTGCTTTCTTTTTTGTATTTTTGGTGGAAGCAACTGTAATTTTTGTAGAACCTGCTTTTACACCCTTGATCTGCCCCTTGCTATTAACGGAAGCAATCTTTGCGTTAGCCGATTTATATGTTACTTTTTTGTTAGCACTCTTGTTTGGAGTAGCCGTTACCTTTGTGGAAAGTTTCACCTTCTTTCCCTTTGCCACATAAGCCGTCTTACCCGATGGTGCTGTTACTGCAACCTTTTTAATCGTAACCTTTTTTGCCTCTGCTGTCTCAGTATCGGCAACTGCCACTGTTCCAACAACCATAGCCAACGCCAATGCGCCCGCCATTGTTTTCTTTACGAACCTTTTCATTATAAAGTCCCTCCTTATTATTTTTTTCAAGTGGTATCCACTCATTTTTATTATATTAATCTGTATCCCAATTCCCAATCTCATCCTTTGTTCTTTAGGAGTACATAAATATAATCTGACTACGGATTTCCTCTGATTTTTCCTTGGAAACCAACATTTCAACCAGTGCAAATCCGAACTCCATAGCCGTTCCAAGTCCACGACTGGTTACTACATTTCCATCTACAACCACCGGCTCATCGGTTACCACTTCTGCTCCCGACAATTTCTCCTCAAATCCCGGATAACTGGTTGCCTTTTTTCCCTGCAAAATACCACATGCACCAAGCACACTTGGAGCAGCGCAGATTGCGGCCACAACTTTTCCCTCTTCATTCATTTTCTTTAGTGCTTCACACACAGCAGAAGATTCTCCCAAATGACGTGTCCCCGGCATTCCTCCTGGGAGAATAATGGCATCCTGCTCACTCAGTTCCACCTGATCTAATGCAGCGTCCATCTTTACTCCAATACCGTGGGATCCCATCACCGTCTCCACATCCTTTTCAATGGCCGCAAGAGTCACTTCAATTCCCGCTCTTCTCATAAGATCCACTGTCATTAATGCTTCCACTTCTTCAAATCCATCTGCAAATAACATCACTGCTTTTTTCATCTTATATCCTCACTTTCTTGATCCTTCAAACTGTTCCATCAACCTTCTAGAAAATTCTTCTCCCCAAAAGTCCTGTGGCACTGGTGCCGTAACACGACGATTGCTTAAGGATTGGAAAGGCTCTTCCAGCTCCGGAAACTGTAACTCATAGGCGTGCAACAACTGCCTACGAATTCCTTTTGTCTTCTTCCCACCGTACTTCGTATCTCCTACAATCGGATGTGATATACTAGCTAGATGACTACGAATCTGATGGGTTTTTCCCGTAAACAACTGTACTCTCAAAAGCGTATATTTTTCATCGCTAACCAAAGGCTCGTAACCAGTCTTAATGTAAGAACTTCCTGGCATCTCCTTCTTTTCCACTGAAACGGTATTGGTTTTTTCGTCCTTTGTAAGATACCCTTCGATGATTCCTTTTTGCTTCATCTTTCCGTGTACCACAGCAAGATAAAACTTATTCACTTTGCGATCGTGAATAAGCTCTGACATTTTCTGCAATCCTAACAACGTTTTTCCGCCAATAACCATCCCACTAGTGTTTCGATCCAAACGATTGCAAATGCCAGGAGAAAATCCAGCTTCTGTACTTCCCACATACTCGGAAAAATATTCTACGAGACTAATGTCACTTTCTTTTGCTTTTTGAGAAAGCATTCCCGCCGGTTTGTTGATACAGACCACGTGCTCATCTTCGTACACAATGTCCAGTGCTACCGGAGAGTTGCCCATTTCTTTCACTATAGGTGTCACCGGTTTTCCACGGAACTTTTCTAACGTCTCATCGGAGAAGTACAATGTAACCACATCACCCTCCACCAATTTCTCTTTGCCATCTGCTTTCTTACCATTGAGCTTAATATTTTTCTTTCTCAACATTTTGTAGAGAAAACTTGTTGGCGCATCTTTTAAATACTTATGAAGAAATTTATCCAAACGCTGTCCACATTGATTTGTACTTATTGTTATCTCTTTCATGCACAGTCCCTTCCTATACCGCCAACACTTTTAAGTAAGAAACCACCGCTTCCTGACGTTTCTTTTCCTCCTCAGAAAGACCGACTTCCTTCTTGCTAGATAACATCCTATCATAGAATTGTTTCATTTCTTTGTCAGAATCGCAAAGTTTTACATTATATGAAGTAGCCACTGCCGATACACCTTTTTGCAAATACTCCTGCATATATTCTGCATTCTTCTTCTTTGCATCTTTCACACCAATAATATTTCCCTGGTCAACAATGACAAAATCAAGATGCATGATTTTTTCTGTAGACGTAAAGACATAATCCGTCAAAAGAACCGCATCCTCGGAGACCATTTCCTTTATTTTGTCAAAGCGCTCCTGCTCCACCGAACGGTATGGAAGCATAACAACCAACGCAATCACTCTCTTAGCTCCCGGTAAAACCATAAGGATACCAAGCACCGTAAACACATTGGCCCTCGTTCCGGTGATTGCAAGTCCAATCAGAAAAAGTCCAATGCCAATTGCTATGAAAAGCAATATCATCAGACTCTGAAAGATTTTCTGTTTATGAATATATCCACATCCACATTTTGTTCCTGTTAACTTTTCCATTTGAAACCTCCATCATTCGCCCAAAGGCTATTTTTCTAAATATCGTAATATCTCATAGGGATTGACGCTGACTTCTTTCCCTGCAATGTCCATGTATAGTCCGAAATGTAAGTGTACGTCAAACTGACCTCTGGTCCCTTCCGGTCCATATCCAGTATTTCCCACATATCCCAGAACATCTCCCGCCTTTACGGTATCTCCGACCTGGACCACCGGGGAGGCCGGCTTGCCGACATGCTGACGCAGCGGCATGTATATCGAAGAGGCTTTGAAATCAATGCTTCCGGTAAGCTCCGGCATGATATCATAGGGAGCTACGCCGATTCTCGACATAAACCGCTCGCTCGGTAGCATGCGGTAAGCCCTCTGCGGGTCAGCGTGGAGCTCGGAGCCGTCGTGCTGATACCGGAGACCGTTCTTTGCAAGAGAAGCCTTCA
>JAZNJZ010000017.1:0-66295 GCA_045578325.1 Eubacterium sp. | reverse complement strand
GGATGATTCACCAAGATTAAAAACTTTGTTTTCTTATGTTGGAAAGAAGCCACCGAGAATAGGAAAAGAAGTAGCTGAAGCATTTCGACAGTCTGGCTGTAGTATATTTGTGGATTTATTCTGCGGTAGTCTAGCAATGTTATTTGCCTTGAGATGTAAAAGTTGTAGAGAATGTAAGCGACAAGAGGTGGCTGTGAGATGATAGATTCGCTAAGCAAGCTATCTATCGTGCGGAGCCTATCACTGTGTGATTGCAAGTGCGAATGGTCTTGTGCGGGATATCTTTATTTGTTATAATTAAGGAGAATTGCGTAACATGTTTTTTGAAAGAGAAGGTGTCCATTATGAGGAAGAAAAGTGTTATATGTATGCTTGTTATCGCGGCAATGGGGGTGTCCGGGTGCGGGAAACAAGAAGAAGTAAAAAACACATCCGTTTCAATTGAAAAGGGTGAAGAAACAACGGTGTCAAATTGTAATATCAATAAAATGAATTATGATTTAAATTTTAATGAGGAAATGGTGATTGATTTTTTATGCTATGAAGATAAATTGGAATCATATTCGTGTAGTGCGAAATTAGACGAAAGTCAACAACCAGTTTTTTCGATGATTAAGAGAGTGTATAGTTCTAATGGTATTGATAAGACAGAGATAGAACCTAAAGGAGAATGGCAATGCATGGAAGTTGAGGTCGAGGGTAATACACAAACAGTAAAACAATTGACGGACCTAGTAATGACTGAAAACGGAGATGTCATTGGTCTTTGGCAAAAATTTCAGTCTGATATAACGGATCCCGAAGGAAATGAGAATTACATTGATCGTGGCATAGTAAAAATGAAACGTGATGATTTTACGATAACGGAAATGGCTTCGGGATTAATAACAGATGAAACTAAGAGTGATGAAGCTGCAGATTTTGTTGTCAATGAAAACGATGAATATATATTGTATTATCCTGACATGAAAAGATTTGAGTTATTCGACACGGACGGAAAGATGTTGCAGAAAATCGATATGTCAACACAGATAACAGGTAAGGTACAATTTCAAGGTGGATTTATTTGGACGATTAACAAAGAAGATAATAGTATGTTAAAAATTGATACCACTAGTTTAGAGGAAAGGAATGTTATTGATGTTGATGTGCAGAATGATTCTTGGTGTATAGTTGGAAATGAAGAGTTGGGATTTGTGTTGATTGATACCCAAGGAAGTACACAGATTAGTGGTGAAAATGAATTGCATAATATAAAATTTAATGGCGATTTTGGAGATGGAACTGTTCTTAAGCATGGTGAAATTGCTGTATCATCTAATAAATTACATGGCTATTTACTGGATAGAGAATCGGAGGTGGAAAATGTTTGGGAAGAAATTTATGAGGTGTCTGTGCGCTAGTTTGATTGTTATTGGTTCGCTTCTCGCTACAGGGTGCCAATTGCAACCAGACATACAACATGTTGACACGAAAAAAGAATACGGGGAAATTTGCAATATTGATAGCGCGGGAGATGAATGGTATGTTGTGTACCGAGTTCAGGAAAAAGAACAACTGCAAGATGCAATTTACATAGAACGACATACGGAAGAGGGAGAGAAAGAGACGTTGGAAGCATTCCCGATGAGTGAGGAAACGACGAAATTTAGCAATTTTGTTGTTGGGGATGCTTTGAAGTTATATGCATTCAAAACAGAAAAAAATAAAGAAAAATCATTGATTTGCAAGGAAAATAATACGGCTGAGTACCAAATGGTTTCTGACAAATTAGAGTATACAACACAGGATGGTAAAGTAGTAGAGCCGGACGGTTATTTTCTGACGGAAAAAAATGAGATCGTTTTGTATTACAAAGAGATAAAAAACATCGTTGTATTGGATGAAAATGGCAATTTCAAGGTACAAAAGGAATTTCCGGAATATGATTTTGATGGTATTTCCTATGTGGGCGGAAATATTGTCATGAAACATGAACAAGAATCCTATCTGTGTGAAATAGTAGTGGATGATTTGTCTTGTATCACTCAAATTGAAATGCATGACAACATACCTGGGGAAACGTATGACAAGGATTATTTTTTCATGGGGAAGAAACAACCAGAATATTTTGTTTATAACAGTCAGATCTATGATATTAAAACGGGTGAATCGCTTTTGGGAACGTTTTATGAGGGGGAGATAGATGACAGTACTGAACTGAGAGATGGTGTTATTGTAGGGGAGACTATGCTTATACAATTGCACCAAGCAGGGAGTTCTCATTATGAAGGAGAAAGAGTGTTGTTGAATTTGGACGATGATTCCGTGTTGAAATACGCAATAGAATAAATTGTATATTGTATAATATCGATGCGAGTTAGTGCGTGGTTTGTGAAGCCCTTGCCCTTTCGTGATTGCTTCTCTTTTTCATAAGGCATAATACCTAAAAAGATATCCAAACGAGACTTGTTTCACGCCGGTGAGAGCAGCTGCGTATTTTGCAGCGCCTCACCGTTGCGTGAAATGCTAGTGCAAACGGTCTCGTACTGGATATCTTTTATTGGTATATGCCTATAAAAAAGCGAACAATCACGCCCTCAAATCAAAATTATACCTCGTTATATTTCCTACCGGTGCAGCTGCTTCCTGTTCCATGAAGTCGTGTACCAAATCAATATTTTTCTCCTTGGCAAGAAACTCGGAAGAGAAGCTATACCCTTTTTCGTTAAGAGAGTCACGAAGGAGATTTGCATTTTTCTCCAGGAGTTTTCGCGCGGGTTCCTTTGCTACGTAAAATTTAGTGGAAATATTTGTGTATTCCTTGGTGATGTGGATATCCAGTGGTCCCAAGGAATCCATCTCCAGATGTAATAATACCTTCAAATTGTCTTTGGAACGTTTGAGGGCATTTTTTTTCGTCATAACATAAAGGTCACCGTGGGCATTTTGTTCTGAAAGTTTCATCGGAAGCTGCATATAGGTAAATTGCTCGTTTAGCAATTTCATAAATTCCAGATTTTGCTGCATGTCAGTGGTGGTGTTTACCATGGATTCACCTGCTGGGTGGGTGGCAAACATACGGCTTAAGTTCGTTAGTTCAGAAAATTGCTCTTGCATTTTCCCGTAGAGATTTTCCAGGCCACCTTCTTCGCGTAATGCATCTGGAGAAATGGTCCAATCAGAAAGGAATTGTCCTTTTAGTAATTTGTGGAATGCCTTGGAAGATAACAGATCCGAAAGTTCTTGATCCGGAATCTTTGTTAGGGAATCTTTCATGAGGGTGAGAAATTCTCGTGCGGTCATATCACCCTCTTTCAAAGCATTGAGTGTTGTTTCATCGTTTGCAAATTTGCTCACCAGCTCAGAGAGGGCTGTTCGTTCCTCACCAGTAAGAAGGTGTCCACTTTGTTCTGGGATAAAAGTGGGAGCTTCTTCGGATACCGTTGAAGTGGAAGTGGCGCGGTCTGCAATGTTTGAAAAGAGTTGCTTCATTCGAGCAAAGGGAGAGTTGGAGGCGATGTCAGCTTCTTCATTTACCGTTGGAGTTGCTGTGTTTTCTCCTGTGTTCTCCAGTGCTTCTTCGGCAACGGCTCCGGTGGACGATTCGGTTCCTTCTGCAGCAAGGAGCTCTGCGTTCTGTGCCTCTGCTCGAGCGGTTGCCAATTGAAATTCTTCCAGCGAAGGTAAGGAGTGAAGGGCGATGGTTAGCGCTTCATTTGCGGCATAACGCGCAATGGCTGGATTGTGGTCAGAAAGATCCGTAAGCAAATCGCCGATGGAATCGGTCAGTGAATCCATGCGAGTTAGCAAGGAATGGGTCTGTTTCTGATACTGATCAAACTGCGTTACCGTTGTTTCGTCCATTGGCATGCCAAGGCGTCTCATTGTGATAACAGAGCTTACGTCGGCATCTGGATATCTGGCGCACAGATGCAGAGAAGCATTGATGTTTTCTTTACTGATGGACTGTTGGTTTTCTAAGAGACTTCGCACAATGTCGAGATTTCGTGGACTTTTTGGCAGTCCAGCCTCCTCCAATGCTTGCTCGATGGTGTCTTCCATGCCAAGAAGATATGCTTGTGACATGGCTTTCATATATATGGTGCCGTTTTCTAAACTAGTAATCAGAAAAGCAGCTTTTTGTCCGATGGAATATTGGGAGGCTTCCGGAAGGTGTCCGGTAAAGGCGAAGCCGTCTTCCATAGAAATTGTGATTTCGTTTCCGCGAATATCACTGACAACGCCCTTCAAGGTTTCGCCTTCTCGGACAGTAATGTTGGAGCCGGCGGCACGATAAGCACGTCTGGCTGTATTGGTATTTAGATTTCCGGAGCGTCCTTGATTGTTGTGGACGGTGTTGCTTGTTATTGGCATAGGATTTCCTCCATTTCGGTTTTTCCTAAAAAACATTCGGAATCCGTCCTATTCGGACTACTTCCTCATGTTTTTGCGGGTCTTGTTCCCTATGTATCAAGATGATACAACGGATTGCTCCGCACTTCGTGCTCTCGCAATCCTAAAAAACATTCGGAATCCGTCCTATTCGGACTACTTCCTCATGTTTTTGCGGGTTCCAATCTCTCCCTTTATCATGCAAGCATGATAAGGGAGAAGATTTGAACCCTATGTATCATATATCGTCATGATTCGTGATTCTCAAGAGAAGACGCACGAAAAACAGCATTGTCGCCATATTTTTTTCGGATTTCTTCTACGGCTTGTTCCATTTTGCTCTTTTTTTGGAACTCCATGGTGTTAAATAGTGTGAGCTGTTGCTCTTTTTGTTTTGTGATTTTTGAGGTGGATACCCCCAGTAATCGTATCGGTGTTCCGTCCCAAAAGTCATCAAATAGTTCGCATACTTGCTTGTACAATTCGTTGGTGTCATTGGTGGCAGTGGCAAGGGTGCACTGGTGACTGCCTTGGTGGAAGGTATGGTCCTTGATGGTGACGGCTACCACATATGCCATGACATCATCTGCGCGAAGTCTGGAACCTACACTTTCGCATAGGGACCGCAAGGTTCGTTTGGCTTCTCCTGCATCGGTTACATCGTGAGATAATGTGGTGGAATTTCCGTACCCTTTGGCGTCGGCTTGTTCACTTGCTACAGGCGACGGATCGATGCCGTTGGCATAGTCGTGAATCAGTGCGCCGTGCTTACCCATGTGGGAGCGAATGATGCCTTTGTCAAACTGAGCCAATTCGCCAATGGTTCGAATGCCAAGATTGTATAATTTTTTGGCAGAAGCGCGGCCGACGAAAAAAAGATCTTCCACAGGTAGGGGCCACATTTTGGTTTCAATTTCTTCTAGAAAGAGGCTGTGGACGTTGTTTGGTTTTTCAAAATCCGAGGCCATTTTTGCTAAAATCTTTGTGGTAGACACCCCGATGTTTACAGTAAAACCGAATCGATGGAAAATGTCTTGGCGAATGTAATTTGCAGCTTCCACTGGCGTGCGCTGGGAAAGTAAAGGGCACGCCGTCATGTCGACAAATGCTTCGTCAATGCTGAATTGTTCGACGATAGGGCTTAACTGACGAAGATACCCAATTAATTTTTTGGAATATTCACGATAGATCCCATGTCGTGGTGGGACAATTGTAAGATTTGGGCACTTCTTTCGGGCATCTGCCAATGTTTCTGCAGTTTTGATTCCGTATTTTTTTGCGGGGGTACTTTTCGCAACAACGATGCCGTGACGATTTTCTTCGCTGCCCCCTACGATGGAAGGGATGGTGCGAAGGTCGACGCAATTGGGATTTTCTTTTAATCGTTCCAGTGCTTCCCAACTCAAGAATGCATTATTGACATCAATGTGAAAAACAATCATGAGAGCCACCTCCCTAGAATTGTATTTGTATATAAAACAAGAGTTGTTTATTATTGATATAATACATGATAAAGTTTATCACAAGAACAAATGTTTGTAAAGAAAGACTTGCATAAGTGAAACGACGATGCTACAATAAACCACATAAGTAACGAAAGAATACAAGGGATTGGAAATGGTATTAGACAAATGGAGGGAATCGTTATGAATAGAAGTAAGATAATAATGGCAATGATATTGATTTTTGCCATGGGAATTTGTCCTGTGGTACAGGTAAAAGCAGATGCAGCGGAAAAACCATATCTTTCTTTAGGAGCGGATTTGAGCGCGGATCAGAAGAGTGTTGTGTTGTCTCTTTTGGGGGTAAGTGCCGACGACCTTTCTTCTTATGAAGTTGTGGAAGTGACCAATGAAGAAGAACATGAATATCTTGGGGACTACCTGGCAGCGTCTGTCATTGGTTCCAAGGCGCTTTCTTCTGTGCGGATTGAAAAATTAGAGGAAGGTTCAGGAATCGGTGTTGAGACAAAAAATATTACGTATTGTACCAGTGGCATGTACACCAATGCATTGACGACAGCGGGAGTTGTGGATGCGCAGGTGACCGTGGCTGGACCATTTGAAATATCTGGTACAGCGGCACTTGTTGGTGTCATGAAGGCGTATTCGGATATGACGGGTGAAGATTTGTTGGAAAAAAATACGGATGTGGCTACCAATGAACTTGTATTGACAGGTGAATTGGCAGAAGCATTGGGAGCAGACAAAGCAACACAGCTAGTAGCAATGGTAAAAGAAAAGGTTTTAGCCGGTGGGGATACATCAGATGAAGGAATCAAAAAGATGATTTCAGAATCGTCTAAGCAGTTAGATGTTGATTTGTCTGGTAAGCAGGGAGAAGAAATATCTGGGCTTATGAAAAAAATAAAGGATTTGGATCTGGATGTGGATAAAATCAAACAGCAGGCGGGAGATGTGTATGATGGCATGAAGGCATTGGATGAAAAAGTAGAGGTGGCACAGAGTGCCTTTCAAAAACTTGTGAACTTCTTTGAACGTGTAGCAGAAAAAATCGTTTCTTGGATTACGAATATTTTTGGTTAAGGAAGAGGCGTATGACATAAGAAAAGAGTCTTTTTAGGAGAAAATACCAGAAAGGACTCTTTTTAATATATGAAAAATATTTTCGTGCTTGCCACACGTGATATAGGTGTGGTACAATAAACAATATATGCATAAAACTGATAAAATGGGTTGATTGTATAAAAAATCAATTCGCTTAATGGAGGAATGAACAGTGAAGATAAGTGTTATAGTGGCTTATCATGGGGAAGAGAATTATATCCGCGATTGTTTGGAGAGTTTATCACAGCAGGTATTTCAAGATTTTGAAGTACTTCTTGTTTGTGATGGATGCAAAGCGCCAGATGTTAGTGCATATTCAGGGTTGACGATTTCAATTTTGGAAACCAAAGCACAAAGTGGTGTGGCGGTGGCACGCAATATAGGGATTGAACATGCAAAGGGAGAATACCTTTTCTTTTTGGATGCTGATGATTATTTGGAAGAGAACGCGTTGGCAAAGTTGTCTGCCCATGCGGAAGAGTCCTGTGTGACTTATGGAGAGATTCAAGCTACTTGGTATAGTAGAAAAGTATATTTGGATAATGGAGAAGAATTGGATCGTCAGAATGGAACTGGAGAGAAGGATGAATTCGATGGGGATCGAAGAAATCCATATGAATTCTTTGTGAAGCGTGCGGCAGGACTTCAATCCATCACGATACTTGGTATGTTGATTCCAACAGCATGTGTACAAGAAAATTCAATTCGTTTTTGCGAGGAATACAAATACTACTCAGACCTTCCGTTTTTGATGGAAGTTTTGGCGAAGACAGAGAAGACATATTATGAGGTAGATGCGATTTATATTAAAAGAAAGCACAATGATCCGATTAATCTTCCTTCTTTGTTGCAGGCAAAAGATGAGGAAAAGAAGATCTATGAGAGCATAGAGGCATATGTGGCAACGAAGAAAATTATGAAACAAGACGCAAAAGCCGAAGTGATTCACTTGGATTACAAATTTGTGCGCCGTCTTGTGACGAGCTTTGCGCCTTATATGATTGATGCAAAAGAGGTTAAGAAAAAGGAAGTTATGACTCGTGTGCAGAAGGCCTTGGCTTATGTAAGTAAGGATGTTGTTCCGATGTTACATCACCATGATAAGAAATTGTATTTCTATGGACTGAATGGTGAAGGGGACAAGATCACAAAGAAGACCAAGAACCATGCAAGAAGACAGACGTTGTTCCGCATCTGCACCAGTCGTGCGAAGATGAAGAGATATTTGTATGAAAAAGTATTTTCGAAGATGAAAATGCTGGATGATACAGTGATTTTTGAGAGTTTCTTTGGGAAGAGTTATTCGGATAGTCCGAAGTATATTTTTGAGTATCTGAATGAGCAGTATCCAGGAAAATATAAATATGTGTGGGTCAATGCTGGAAAGAAATTGAAGCTTCCTTATCCAGCGAAGCAGATGACACGTTTTAGTTTTAAATATTTTTATTATATGGCACGATGTAAATACATTGTATTTAATGGACGCCAGCCACATTACTTTATCAAACGTAAAGGCAATGTATTTTTGGAAACATGGCATGGAACACCATTGAAGAAGTTGGTGTTTGATATGGATGATGTAACAACCGCATCTCCATTGTACAAGGAGCAGTTTTATATTCAGACTCGTTCGTGGGATTACTTGGTGGCACCAAACCAGTTTTCTGAGGATATTTTCCGTCATGCTTTTATGTACGATGGAAAGATGTTGGAGACAGGATATCCGCGTAATGACATTCTTTATCATCCGGAGAAAGAAAAGAAGATGGAAGAGATAAAGAAGGAGTTGAAGATTCCTGCTGAAAAGAAAGTGATTCTCTATGCGCCAACATGGCGAGACGATGAGTTTTATGGTCATGCTCAGTACAAATTCTCTTTGAAGATGGATTTGAAAAAAATGAAAGAAGAATTAGGTGATGAGTATGTGGTAATTCTTCGTACTCACTACTTTATTGCAGATTTCCTCGACTTGTCTGAGTTCGAAGGATTTGCATATAACCTAAGTAAGTATGATGATATCGCGAGATTGTATCTCATATCCGATATTTTGATTACCGATTATTCTTCTGTATTTTTCGATTATGCGAATTTGCGAAGACCAATGTTGTTCTTTACTTATGACTTGGAGAAGTATCGTAGTGTGCTTCGTGGTTTTTATATGGATGTGGAAGAAGAGCTTCCAGGACCGATGCTTTTTGATACAGAGCAGATCATCGATGCAGTAAAGAATATCGACAACGTTCAGGAGAAATACAAAGAAAAATACGAACGCTTTTGCGACAAATACTGTGCATGGGAAGATGGACATGCATCAGAGAAAGTCGTAAATGCAGTTTTTAATCGATAATGTGCAAAGGCACAAGAATGGAGAGTAACATGTCAAAGGTAAGTATTATCGTTCCTTATTTTAAGGGGCCAGCATATTTGGAAGAATGTATTGAGAGTATTGAAAATCAAAATTTGAGTGATTTTGAAATTCTCTTGGTGGATGATAAAGATGGGCATGAGGTGCCAGAACATGTATTGGCAATGAAAAATGTACATCATATCGTGCTGGAAAACGAGATTGATGAAGACGCGTTTTTAGAAAGACAGACAGTCTATTTTCGTGAAAAATTCCGTAAACGTCTGGGAATGACAGTGGAAGAATATATTGCATATCGCGAGGAAAAAGATCGGAAAAAAGGGAAGAAAGCAAACGCGGACGATGAAGATACGTTGGATGATACACAGGAATCCACAGACGCTATGAACACCGATACACCATTTGAAGGAGAGTTGGAGATTCCGCTTCGACCATATGGAGTTGCTGCAGCGCGAAATATGGGTGTCAAATATGCCACAGGTGATTATATCTACTTTTTGGATGCCGATGATTATTTGTGGGAAGACGCTTTGGTGAAGTTGGTTGCGTTGGCGGATGAGAAAAATGCCAAGGTGGTTACCGGAAATCGTTATAGTTCATGGTTTCGTCCGGTAAGTTTTACGTTTGAGAAAGCAAAGGCAGATTCTACCATTGAAGGAATTGTGCCACTTGAAGGAGAAGCAATGGAAGTGCTCCTTAGTACTCGTTTTACGATGCAACATTTGTTGATTCGTAAAGATTATTATGAGAGTCTTAATATTGATTTTGATGAATTTAATACATTTTACTCGGACATTCCAGTGGCAGCCAAAGTGTTGGCAGAAGCCGCAGGAGAGATGTGGGTAGACGGCAGCAGTGTGTATGTATGGCGTCGTCGAAATGACCCAATTCATTTGCCTGCCTTGTGTCAGAAAAAGAGAAAACGTAGAACTCGTGAGTACATTGAAAGTCACGAGGCTGCCTATGAGATTGTGAAGAATGCGGATGAGTCTCTTCGTTACGCGTTGAACCGTCGCTTGTGCATGTATACCATTAGCAAATTCCCTGGACAGTTGAAGGGTAAGAAGAGCGACCGATATTCCAAAAATTTGAAAAATATTACGAAGCCAGAATTGAAGCGAATCAAGAAAGATTTGAAATTCTTCCGTCGAATTGAGCTTGACTTTATTATTCGTGGCAAGTATCGCTTGGCGAAGCCAATGTGCAAGATTGCATATACATTGAAAAAGAAACGTGGAATCATTGGAAAACCAATTCAGTATTGGAGATTCTTGGATAAGTATATTTTCCAGAAAATGCCGACAAAAGAAAATTGGGTATTTGTGGAGAGTTTCTTTGGAAAGAGCTATTCGGATAGTCCGAAGTATCTGTATGAATATTTGTATGATACATATGGCGACAAATACCGTTATATTTGGTGTTTGAACGAGAGAGCGCCAGAGATGAAGGGACATCCTTCTATCTGTAAGCGTCACTCGTTACGATATGTGTATTATACATCCAGAGCAAAATACTTTATCTGCAATACAAGACAGCCGGCTTGGTTTAAGAAACGTAAAAATGTGAAGTTCTTAGAGACTTGGCATGGAACGCCACTGAAGAAGTTGGCATTTGACTTGGATGACATCCATGCAGTAAGTCAGGATCACAAGAAGTTGTTCTATCGTCAGAGCAAGGCGTGGGATTATCTGATTTCTGCAAATGGATTCTCGACGGATGTGTTTGAGCGTGCATTCTGCTATCCAAGAGAGAAGATTATTGAGGTGGGATATCCTCGTAATGATATTCTGTATTCTGAGCGTGCAGATGAAATCGCAAAAGAAGTAAAAGCAGAGCTTGGGATTCCAGAAGGGAAGCGTGTTATTCTTTATGCACCGACTTGGCGTGACAACCAGTTCTATGGAAAGGCGAAGTACAAATTTACCCTTGCCATGGATTTGGAGCGTATGCGTAAAGAATTTGGAAAAGACAGCGTCCTTCTTTTGAGAACCCATTACTACATTGCAGATAGTCTGGATCTTACTGGATTGGAAGATTTTGTATACAACGGAAGTAATTACAATGACGTATCTCGACTTTACTTGGCGTCCGATATTTGTATTACCGACTATTCTTCCGTGTTCTTTGACTACGCAAACCTCAAACGTCCGATGTTGTTCTTTGCCTATGATTATGAGGATTACAAGGGAGAAATCCGTGGTATGTACTTTGATATGAACAAAGAGTTGCCAGGACCAATTCTCCAGACTAACGATGAGTTGGTGGATGCACTTCATAATATCGATCAGGTGACAGAGCAGTATAAAGAACGCTATGAAGAATTTTATGAGAGATTTTGTAGTGTGGATGATGGACATGCATCCAAGCGTGCGATTGATATTTTCTTTGGAGAGGAAAAATGAAAGCATTGATTCGAACCATTGTGAAGAAAATGGTAATTGTATTATATCGCGTCATGTGTGCCGTATTACCGGTGCGCATGACGCGAATCGTGTTTAATTCCAGCATGGGAAAAAGCTATGCCGGAAATCCGAGACATATATACGAATACATGGTGACGCATGGACAACAAGAGAAATGGGAGTGTGTGTGGTTTTATGACAAGGAACCGTACGACATCCCAGGAAATGCTCGCCAGATTCGCTATGGAAGATTTCGGTATTTGTATTATATGGCGACGGCAAAAGGTTGGGTATTTGACTGCCGGCAGCCGGAGTGGCTGGTGAAACGCAAAGGATGTTTTTATATTCAAACCTGGCATGGGACCCCATTGAAGAAGCTGGGGCTTGATATGAATGATGTATTTATGAAAAATGAGAAAGACATCGATTCGTATCAACAAGGGTTTGTGAAAAATGTGCAGACCTGGGATTATCTGATTTCGCAGAATCCATTTTCCACAGAGACTTTTCGCCGGGCATTTGCCTTTGAAAAGAATATGTTGGAAATCGGGTATCCGCGAAATGATGGGTTGTTTCATCATAATAACGAAGTGGATATTGCAGGACGAAAGAAAAAAATGGGCTTGCCAGAGGATAAAAAAATTCTTCTGTATGCACCAACGTTTCGGGATGACGAGTTTTCGGCAGAGGCTAGTTATAAGTTCCGGCCACGGTTGGATTTTGACCAGTTGAAGAGGGAACTGGGAGACGAATATGTTTTGATTGTAAAGTACCACTATCTGATTATGGATAGCGTGGATTGGAGTCCGTATCGAGGGTTCATTTACCACTTTGATCAGAGCTATGACATCGCAGATTTGTTTTTGGTGGCAGACATGCTTATCACGGACTATTCTTCTGTAATGTTTGATTATAGTTTGTTGAAGCGCCCGATGTTTTTCTATGCCTATGATCTGGATAAGTATCGCAACGATTTGCGAGGGTTCTATTTTGATTTTGAGGCGGAGATGCCAGGGCCGATTTCGCTGGATACACCACAGCTGATCCGAGATATCCGGCAGTATCGTGACGATGAGTACAAAGAGCGGTACGAAGCATTTTCACTGAAATACAATCCATGGGATGACGGAAATGCGTCGGCGAAAGTGGTAGAGGAAATAGAGAAAAAAATGGGATAAGAAACAACGGCCAGTGTTGCAAAATGTGTAGTGTTGGCTGTTGTTTTTTTGATGATTATGAGGAGGATTGGGAGCCCCTCCTTTTTTTAATTTACTATTTACAAAACAGCCTTATTTATATACAATTATAGTAGGGAAATTGCGATTTTTACAGAAAGGTGGATCGGATAAAATGGTAGAAAATATATTTCTGGGGGCAGGAGGAATCTTTGCTGGATATACGATTGTGGGGCTGGCAGCAGCTTTAGGGAAATGGATTGGAGGATTGATTCTTCGCTTTCGATTTGATCAGTTCGTGTTTTATATGTGGCGACTTCGAAAGGCAAATAAGAAGATATCGTTTGGAATGTGTGAGCCACAACCATACATAAGTTGCAATATGGTAGATACAAAGGATACGAAGATGCGAAATCTTGTGTACCATGCCTTTTCGATGGCAATGGCATTGTTTTGTACGGAAACGGTATGCATACAGATGCTAGGAACAAAGTTAATGCCCAAGAATGTGTTTACGATTTCCATGACAGTGGTTATGGTGCTGTACACCGCCGTGCTGATTGTGATGTTGCTGGTCAATCAGAAACAAAGAACAGGAAATTCGGCCGCAGGTGTGATTCGAAGAGAGTACGAGAGATGTTATAACGCTATAAAAGAAGGGACAAAACCTAGCGAACTGGATATTCAGGCGGCTGAGTATTCAGGTAAATTAACGGACCTCTCCATGTATAAAAAATATCTATTGATGTGTTATTATCACTGCATGGACCAGGGGGATTATGAAAAAGTTAAATTGGTCATCGATGAGATTGAAAATTATGTACCAGACAAATGGTCCCAGGCGGATTTTCCGATTTTGGCAGAATTGGTATTTTATAATTTGATGGTTGCGCCTAATGAAGGAAAAATTCAGTTTTATGGAAAACAGTTTTGCGCTCGTTTGGATGGGAATGCAGAGGTAAATGTGAAACGTGCTTTTGCATATTGGTTATTTTTTGTTGAGAAGGATAAAGGGGCGGCATTGCAGATTGCCATGGAAGCAATGCGTGCTGTGGATACGTATCATCTGACGGGGTGTCGGGCAATGGAAAAACGACTTATCAAGGCACTGATTAAGCGGATTGAGGCAATGTAACGTGGATTAACAGGAGAGTTGCAATGAAAGAAAAAGTGATGGCGCTGGCACAAGGCAAGTTTCGGTATGAGGAGCCTAAAATAATTGTGTCAACAGAAAAACTTGAACTAGAAGTAGTAGAGGGTGGAGAAGCAGAAGCAGTATTTACTGTGGAAAATGAGGCACATACCAAAGTAAAAGGCTTTGGTACCACGGATGAATTTAATTTTGATTTTTTACCAGTATTTGATGGGAAAAAAAGTGAAATTACAGTCAAAGTCCATGCAGGAAATAAAAAAGCTGGTGACGGTATGCTGGGAGAACTCACGTTAATTACAGATTGTGGTGAATGTTCTCTTCCGTATGAAGTTCGAGTTGTGGGGCGCTATCTGTCCTCCGACAAAGGTGTGATAAAATCCTATGGTGAATTCGTTGAGTATGCCAAAGAGGATTTTGAGGGTGCCGTAGAGGTGTTTTATCAGGATAAGTTTCGTGATATTTATCTTTCTGAGATGTCAGAAAAAAGATTATATCAGCATTTGACTTCAAAAAACCCGAAAAAACAGGCGTTGGAAGAATTTCTTGTGGCTCATGGCGACAAAAAACCGATGCAATTTATCGCGAATAAAGCACAGTTGGCATTGGAAGTAGAAGGCGAGGATGCTACGGTTGCCATTACAATAGCGAAAACGAGCTGGGGTTTGGTGACGATGAAAGCCAGCACGGATTGTCCGTATATTTCGTTGGATAAGGAAAAATTGGTGGCGTCCGACTTTGTGAATGATCAGGCAACGATTTCTCTTACTGTAAAAGCGGATCTGCTTCCGCCAGGAATTCATAAGGGAAAAATTGTACTGGAAAACGTATATCAGAAAATGGAAATTGCGGTGCGAATTCACGGTGCTGTTGGCGCAATAGACAGAAAGAACAAAAGAATTGGGAAGCAGTTAACAGCTGGTCTTGTGAAGAGTCATATTCAGTATATGATGAACTCGAGTTTGCGAGAGAGGTGGGTTAATCTTCTCATAAAGCACCAAGAGAACATAAATAGGTATTATCCAGAGCGACAGCTCCAATTGAAAGGGTACATCAGTTTTCTGACAAATAATGAAAACGGAGCAAAGAGTTTTGTAAATGCAGTGGAAGGAATGCGCACACCTGAGTACGGAGAGCCTCTGGAAAAGGTGCTTCATTATGCGCAATGCGCGTATGTGAAATGTAGAATCAACAAAGATGAAGATGAGCGAAGTGTGCTTTGTAACATTCTTAAAGGATATTATGAGAACGGCTATCGTCACTGGAGCCTTTTGGTAATGTTGGAACGTCTCGGGTATTACCAGAAAAATGCCAGAGGATTATGGGAAGAGTGTACTCTCCTTTGGGAGGATGGGTGCTTTAGTCCATATATTTATTTTTATCGAATGATGCTCATTCTTCAAGAGCCAAGTCTTGTGAAACAATTGGATCAACAGACGATAGGAACTTTGTTATTTGGATTGAAACATGATTTAATGACAGAAGAGCTAGTGGTTACAGCCTCTTTTCTTGCGGCAAGGGAAAAGCGTTTCCTTCCAGGGCTTATGACCTTGTTGGAGCGATGCTATGAAAACTTCCAAAATAAGGACACGTTGCATAGCATCTGTGCGCTGTTGATTCGCTCAGAAAAACAGGAAAGCAGATATTTCAAATGGTTCGATCTGGGGGTGAAGAATCGACTTCGCCTGACGGAACTTTTTGAGTATTATATGTATACGCTGGAGAAAGAGAGATACGATGAAGTGCTCAACGATGTGGTTGCGTATTTTCAGTATGAAAACCATTTGCGTGATTCTGTGAAAACACAGTTTTATGCATGCATTGTGAGAAACCAGCAGGAACATCCAGAGTATTTTCGGGTGTATAGCAATGCCATTCGTCAGTTTACGTTGCGACAGTTATCCGAGCATCGGGTTACGAAAGAGCTAGCGTTGCTGTATCAGGCATTTTTATCAGAAGAGAATGTGAAAGGGCAAGTTGCCAATGATTTGTCTTCGGTATTGTTTATTCATCAATTGACTTGTCAAAATTCCAATATGGAACGAGTTGTTGTGGTGCACGATGAGGGTGCTGGAGAAACGGTATATAATTTGGCCAATGGCGAAGCTCAGATTGCCATCGTTACTCCGAATTATAAATTGTACTTTGTAGATAGAAATGGACATTATCATACAGATACCGTTGGGTATCGAATGGAAAAGCTTCTTGATTTGGATGATATGGCGGAGTGTTGCTATGACAATGGTTCGCAACATCCACTGTTGTTGTTGCATTTGTTTTCAAAAGCTTTAGCGAAAGAAGAAATCGGTACTCGTGAGGCTGTGATTTTGCATTTGCACATTCGTCGACAAGTACTGGGAATGGAGTATCACTCAAAGGCATTGTTGGCGTTGTATGAGTATTATAAGACCATTGGCGAAGATGAGTTATTGGAAGAAGTTCTTGGAGAAATTGATTTCCGATATATCAGTGAGGAACGATACCCAGGATTGTTGCAGACGATGATTCAACATAAAATGAATGATCGAGCCATCGAAATGCTTCGTAAGTATGAGATATTGAATTGTACCAAAAATCTTCTTCTACTGCTGATTACATGGAAGCTAGAAGAAAGTGATAGACAGTTTGATCCATACTATATGCGTCTTTGTTATTATTTGTACTGTCATGGGGTGAAAAATAAAACCACATTATCATACTTGATTCACTATTATATGGGAAGCACAGAGAAGCTTCTTGAAATTTATCGCGCAGGTGCGAAAAGTGGAGCAGAGATTAAAGATGGTGGCACGGAGCGTGTGCTTGGTCAAGCGTTGTTTGTGTCGGATGATCCTTACCCATACTCGGATCTCTTTATGGAATATTATGACTATGGTGCGAATCGGATTCTTGTGAAAGCGTTTTTGGCTTATTCCGCGTATCGGTATTTGGTAGAAAAAAGCGCCCTTGCAGATGGTGTGCGAGAAAAGATTCATAAAGAAGGCTTGGTGGACGAGAATTCTATGATGATTCTAGCTGTGTTACGTTATTATTCACAAAAAGAGGGATATACGGAGACGGAGCGGGAATTTATCCAATACCATTTGGCGAAGTATGCAGCTACGGGACAGATGATGTTGTTTATGAAGGATTTCATCGGAAAGGTGGAAGTTCCATTTGAAATCGAACATGCTGAGTTAGTTCAGCTATTTTCTTCTCGACAGGGAGAAACCTATATCGAGCTAGAGCAGGATGGTACGGTGGTTACGCAGCCGATGAATCCGTTATTCCGGGATGTCTATGTGTATGAGGCACTGTTGTTCCAAGGTGAGTGTATTTCTTATCGTATTTTTGCAGGGAATACAGAAGAACCTGCACAGACAGGGGAATTGTTCAAGAAAGATACGAGAGAAAAAACAAACATGGCATTTTACGAAATGGTTAATGAAATGATAGAAGCAAAGGAGAGGGGCAACCAAGAACGTTTTCTTTCCTTGGCGAAAAAATATCGAAGTAAGCAAAATGTGGCAAAGAAACTTTTTACACCACTGTAATGCTAGAAAGGTATGGTTGGTATGAATCAGCGAAAGCTGTTTGTTGGATTGGATATTCGAGATGATGTTACGCAGATTTCTGTGTTGGGACCAGGAATGATGGAGCCAGAATTACTTTCGGTGGGAGATGAGGAGAGTGAAACGTGGTTTCCAACGGCGGTGGCCATTCCGGGGACTAAGGAGCAGATCGAGTCTTTCTTTGATAAGATATATCGTCAGGAGCCGATTGTTGCGGCGGGGAAAGAGTGTGACCCAGTGAATGTGTTGGCAGCCTTTTTGAGTAGGACATTGTCCTTGACGAAAAAACGTTTTCCGGGAGAAGCCATAAGACAGTTGGTGGTGACGATAGAGTATCGAGACTTTCGTGTAATTAGTACAATATATCGCGCATTGGAAAAACTTGGGATCGAGAAAGATCGGGCCATGGTAATTGACCGCAGGCAGAGTTATATTTATTATGTGATGAGCCAGCGCAAGGAACTATGGGTCAATCAAGTTGGCATGTTTGATTATCAAAAAGATAAGATTACCTATTATCGGATGCAGACCGATCGTTTTAAACGGCCGATGTTGGCAACGGTGGAGGAAAAAGATTATAGTGATTATCTAGAGATGTTCCAAGGGGAAGAGAATACACCGGAAGAGAAAGCGGCTATCTTTGAAGGAATGGTGCAGGGAGCAATTCACGGACAGATTGTTACCTCCCTTTATATGACAGGGGAGGGATTTGCGGATGGATTTGCCGATGAGGTAATGAAAAAGCTATGCGTTGGCCGTCATTTGTTTCAAGGTGATAATCTTTATGTCAACGGCGCTTGTTACTGTGCAAGAGAGCTGGGTGGCGAGAAAAAAATGGATGAATTTGTGTACTTAGATGAGGATACCATTGCTTCTCATATCATCTTGCAAGTGTATACAGATGCCAAAGTACAAGAAGTGGCACTGGCGAAGGCGGGAACACCGTGGTATCAGATTGACCATGAGGTGGATTTGATTCCCGATGGCGACGAAGAATTGGAATTACAGGTGAAAAATGTAATATCGAAGGATACCAAGACGCATTTGATTCCGATGGAAGGGATTCGTGGGCGAACCCATCGTCTGGCACGAGTTGGGTTGCAGATTCGATTTGCCGGAGCGGATAAATGTATCATTACGGTGCGGGATAAAGGTTTTGGTAAGTTTTTTCCATCGTCCTATCGGATTTGGGAAGAGACCATTACATTATAAAGGAAGGATATAAAATGTTTATTTTATGTAAGGGAGATTTGGCAAAAGAACCATATATCATACCAATTACAGAGGTACCTGTCTATTCTCTGGAAGAGATGTGTTATTATATTTATAATAATATCTACAGCGTGACAGAGGAGTTTTTTGACAAGCGTCTTGTGAGTTGGCTGCAGGAACAAGTGCATACGCCGACGCTGGCAAAAAAGATGAAGGTGCTTATTGAGCGTGGCAACGACATTAAGGATTTGGTGGTTACGCTTTTGTGTTCCTGTGATTATTACAAAGAGGATGAGATTGTCAAGTTAGTGACAGTTATGGAAAAAATCTCCAATCTTCCTTCCCATAAAAAAAATAAAATGAAAGCGGATAACTATCTGAATGCGGGCAAGTACGGAAAGGCTCTTCAAGAGTACAAGAAGTTGATTCATGGAGAACTGGCGGAGAAATTCTCGGCAGAAGAGTATGGGAATCTTTTGCATAATCAAGCCATTGCCCAATTCCATGTTTCTTCATTCCACGAAGCAACGAAGGGGTTCAAGGAGGCCTATGACCGCAATCATAATCCAGCATCACTGGAGCAATATTTGTATGCGTTATTGATGAATGAGCAAGAGGAAGAGTTCTTGAAGGAAGCGGTATCAAATGACGTGTCTATGGAAAAAATGGATGAATTAAAACAAAATTATAGTAATGCAAAAACGGAGAATGATAGCCTGGATGTGGCGAATGACTTCGTGGATCAATGTAAGAAAGAGTTGCGTGGGTCCTTTGCAGGAGGGAACGTATGAAGTTTAACTGGTTTCGCAAGCGTAAGAGGGTAGCAGAGGAAGAGAATATCCTTGAAAATGCGGAAGAACAAAAGGAAGAAACACTTGTCTTAGAAAAAGAAAATGTAGATTTGACAAATAAAACATTGCGTTTGGATTACATTCGGCGTCTGTATGATGGGATACGGGAGGCGAAGCGTCAATGCGAAGATATCAAAGCAGAGTATGCGCAAGTGACGTCATACCTAAAGGATATTCAGTTGATGGATCAGGCGCTTCCAGAAGAACGTGCAGTAATGGAAGAGGCAGCCAAGGCTATTGTGGAATTGACAGAGGAGCGGGAAAAGCTTCGTCATCGAAAATATAAATTTACCGATGCACAAAAAATGGCGATGGAGAATTTTGAACATAAGGTAGCAACAGATATTCAAAATCTGAAGGAGTACGAGGATTACCAGATTAAGATAAAAAATGATCTGCGCCAGCTGGATAGCGAAAAGAAGCTTTTGCTCAGTGACAAATCCGACATTATCCGTAGTCAGAATACCCTTCGTCTGGTAAGTAAGGTATTGGGGTTTATTTTTGCTATGTTTGGTGTGCTTTTGCTGACGATGTTGTTGGTAATGCAGGCAGATATCCGAGTTCCATTTATTGCGACGGCGGTATTTGCTTTTATTGTTGCGCTGGTTATTACCATTGAGGCGCGCAAGAATCGAACCAATATGGTCATTACGGAGCGCAAGTGCAACCGCGCCACCTTTTTGGGGAACCGAGTAAAGATTAAGTATTTTAACAATATACGTACCATTGACTATATGTGCAGCAAGTACCGTGTGCGAAATGCGACGGAGTTGGAGTTTGTATATGATCAATACCGAAAGGCAAAACGTGAGTGGGCGAGACAGCGAGAGGACGCGTTTCTTTTAAATGAGAAAAATGAAATCCTGATTGCGGAGCTGGCCAATATCGGAGTGAAAGATAAGGAAATCTGGTTTCATCAGGCAAAAGCCATTGTGGATCCACGGGAAATGGTGGAAGTTCGCCATGATTTAAATGAGCGACGCCAAAAGTTGAGAGGGCAGATTGATTATAACAATGGGATTATGCAGGATTTCTTAAATGAATTGGAGCGAATTCGAAACAAGAAATCACAATATGCGGAAGAGATTGAGAGAATATTGGGGGAAAAAGAATGAATATATTATTCCTTTTGAAACCGAAAAATTCGGTTTCCTATATACATGATGACGATACGTTGCGACAGGGATTGGAAAATATGCGTCATCATGGTTTTACGGCGTCGCCGGTGTTGACTCGGGAGGGAGTTTACCTGGGAACCGTGAATGAGGGAGATTTTTTGTGGCACATATTGGAAACGGAACAAAGTAAAATGAAGGAGCTAGAACAACAACGTGTGCGTGACATTCTTCGCGAAGACTGGAATCCGGCTGTGACGGTTACAGCCACCGTGGAAGACTTATTGGAGCGGATCATGAATCAGAACTTTGTCCCGGTAGTGGATGATCGAAAACTTTTCATGGGGCTGATTACTCGAAGTGCAGTAATCAAGCATTTGGAAAGTCGAATCAATGAATTAGAAGAAAAAGCAAAGGAATAAAAGGTGTCAGTTTGATTAAAGTAGAAAATCTGGTATATGAATACATACGTCGAGATGAAAACGAGGAACCAATCGGCGTGGAGATGGCCATTGACCATTTGTCTTTTCAAGTGAATAAAGGTGAATTTGTGGCGGTGCTGGGACACAATGGTTCTGGAAAGTCCACTTTGGCAAAGCATATCAACGCTATACTGCTTCCGGGAGAAGGAACGGTGTGGGTAGATGGCATCGACACATCAGAGGAAACCATGCTTTGGAATATCCGTCAGCGGGCGGGAATGGTATTCCAGAATCCGGATAACCAGATTGTCCACAGTGTGGTGGAAGAAGATGTGGGATTTGGACCGGAGAATCTCGGGGTGCCGACAGAGAAAATCTGGAAGCGCGTGGAGGAATCTTTGAAAAAAGTTGGCATGTTTGCTCATCGCAAAGAGTCGCCAAACAATCTTTCCGGGGGACAGAAGCAACGTGTGGCCATTGCCGGCGTGCTTGCCATGCGTCCGCAGTGTATTGTCTTTGATGAATCTACCGCTATGCTTGACCCTGTGGGGCGTCGGGAAGTGCTAAAGGCAGTAAAAGAAATCAATGAAAACGAGCAGATTACGGTTTTGTGGATTACCCATCATATGGATGAGGTGACAGCGGCAGACCGAGTGCTTGTAATGAATGAAGGTAAGCTTGTGTTGACGGGAACGCCTCGGGAAATATTTGCGCAAGCAGATGTGTTGAAGAAGTATCGCTTAGATGTGCCGCAGGTCACTGAGTTGGCAGCGGAGCTTCGAAGACGCGGGATGAATATTCCCACCGATGTAATTACGGTGGATGAATTGGTAGAAAAAGTGGCGACGTTAATCAACGGATAGGCGGGAGAAGAGGAAACAGGAGGAGCGCATATGTCCATTTTGCTAAATGAAGTGGAATACGTATATGGAAAAAACACGGCCTTTGAAAAAGTGGCGTTATATGGTGTTAATCTGACCATCGAAGATGGTGAGTTCATTGGATTAATTGGCCATACCGGTTCTGGGAAGTCCACGCTGATTCAGCATCTAAATGGACTTTTGGCCCCGACTTCTGGTGGTGTTTACTACAATGGACAAGATATTCATGACAAAGACTTTTCGAAAAAGCAGTTGCGAGGAAAAGTGGGAATCGTTTTCCAGTATCCGGAACACCAGCTTTTTGAGGCTACCGTGCAGGATGATGTGAAATTTGGCCCGAAGAATCTGGGGTTGGATCCCTTGGAAGTGGACATGAGAAGTTATGAGGCGCTGAAGCAGGTGGGCATCGAGGATGACCTATTGGATGTATCGCCGCTGGCTCTTTCCGGGGGCCAGAAACGTCGTGTGGCTATCGCTGGAGTGTTGGCAATGAAGCCAGAAGTGTTGATATTGGATGAACCAACTGCAGGGCTTGACCCGGTGGGGCGGGAAGAAATCTTGCAGTTGATCCAGAAACTCCATAAGGAGCGGGGAATCACGGTAATCGTCGTGTCCCACAGTATGGAGGATATGGGAAAATATGCTGAGCGTCTTATCGTAATGAATGGCGGGACGGTTGCCTACGATGGAACCCCGGGGGAAGTATTTTCTCATTATAAAGAATTGGAACGAATCGGGCTGCGGGCGCCACAGGTGACATATATCATGGAAGGACTGGCAAAGCGCGGGGTAAAGTTGCCTCACTATGCCATTGACGTGTCTCAGGCAGCAGATGCCATTTATCAAAGTTATTGTGATAAAAAAGGAAGGAATTAGGGAATGTTACGAGATATAACCATTGGACAGTATTATCCTGTCACATCAACCATTCATGGGCTGGATCCGCGTGTGAAAATCGTGGCAGTCTTCGCGTACCTGATTTCTTTGTTTTTGTTTGACGGATTCGCAGGGTACTTGGTGGTGACGGCGTTCTTGGTGACTGCCATTGCCAAAAGTCGTGTGCCGTTTTCTTATATTTCAAAAGGGTTGAAACCAATTTTATTTTTGATGATATTTACTGGATTTTTCACGGTGTTTTACACACCGGGAGATGCCATTCTACAGTGGAAATTCATTACCATTACGGTGCAGGGGTTGAAAAAAGGTGCGTTTATGTTGCTCCGCCTTATTTATCTGGTGTTGGGGTCGTCTATGCTGACTTATACGACGACGCCAAATAAATTGACGGATGGAATTGAAAGTCTATTAAACCCATTAAACAAAATAAAGGTACCCGTGCATGATCTGGCTATGATGATGTCTCTCGCACTTCGTTTTATCCCTATTCTTCTGGAGGAGACCAACCGAATTATGAAGGCACAAAGTGCCCGAGGAGCGGATTTTGAAGAGGGGAAATTGTGGGAACGTCTACGTGCTATGGTGGCGATTCTTGTGCCATTGCTGGTTTCGTCTACAAGACGTGCCTATGATCTGGCTCTTGCCATGGAAGCAAGATGCTATCGCGGTGGCGACGGACGAACGAAAATGAAACCACTCAAGTACGAGAAAGCAGATTTTTTGGTTTATGGTATCTTAGTGGCTTACGTGGTTGTGATTGTGGTAGTGAATCGGGTTGTACCATTTTAGATATTGACATCTCAGGTGGTGAATGGAGGAAACAATGAGAATACGATTGATCGTGGCCTACGATGGCACAAAATATCATGGGTGGCAGATTCAAAATAATGCGGTGTCGGTGGAAGAGGTACTGACAAAGGCGTTGCAAGATTTGCTCCAGGAGGATGTGGAGCTGGCGGGAGCCAGTCGGACGGATTCTGGAGTTCATGCCCAGGGGAATGTGGCAGTGTTTGATACAGAAACCAGAATTCCACCGGAGAAAATTGCTATTGCGGTAAATCAGCGGTTGCCGGAAGATATCCGGGTGATGCGTTCGGAAGAAGTGGCAGCAGATTTTCACCCTCGCTATGCCGTGAGCCGCAAGACATATGAATATCAGATTACCAATGCGACGATACAGCTCCCTACCAAGCGGCTGTATTCTTATTTTGTATATATTCCGCTGGATGTGGAAAAGATGAAGCAGGCGGCCAAGCTTTTTATCGGTGAGCACGATTTTGGCGGTTTTTGCTCGGCGGGAACCCAGGTAAAAACTACGGTGCGGACCATTTATGATCTGCAAGTGTTGCAAAATGGAGAGGATATTAGGATTCGCATCAATGGAAATGGTTTCCTATACAATATGGTGCGAATCATCGCCGGAACATTGGTGGAGGTTGGCATGGGGCGACGGGATATTGACACTGTTCGCCAAGCAATTGAACAAGCGGATCGGAAACTGGCGGGACCAACGGCACCGGCAAATGGATTGACGTTGATTCAGATTGAATACGAGGAGTGACAACGATGATAATAGATGTGCATGCTCACACATATCCGGCACGGATTGTGAAAAAAGTGGTGCAGCGTATGGAAGGGGTAACGGGAAAGTCCATTGATGTGGATGGTACGCCAAGAGGTTTGGTGGCAAGTATGGCGGAAAGCGGTGTGGATTATTCCATCTTTCTTCCTGTGGCAACGGCTCCGACGCAAGTGCCCAAGTTAAATGAGCAGGCGGCGGAGGTGATGGAGACCTATGGTGCCGACGGTTTGTTGGCGTTTGGGGCCATTCATCCCGATACTCCGGATGTGTTCCAGACCATGCGGGAAATCCGGGAAGCAGGGCTTCTGGGCGTAAAGGTTCATCCGGATTATCAAGAGACGTATTTTGACGATATTCGCTATCTTCGGATTTTGGATGCGGCAGCAGAACAAGGGCTTCTGGTGTTGGCGCATGCAGGCATGGATGAGGTGTATCCGGAGGAAGTGCATTGTGACGTTCGACGGATCCTGCGAGTGGTTGAAAAAGTAGGTGGTGGCCATTTGATTCTGGCCCATATGGGCGGCTGGCAGATGTGGGATCAGGTGAAGAAATACCTCTGTGGTGCGCCGGTGTACTTTGATACGGCATTTTCCCTGACGGGGACAGTAAGCGTGGAGAATACAGGAAACTTTGGAATGATGCTGGATGACGCAGGTTTTGTGGAACTTGTCCGAGCCCACGGTGCAGATAAAATTTTGTTTGGAAGTGACACACCATGGAGCAGTCAGCAAGAAAATGTAGATTGGATCTGTGGATGTGGCCTAGAGGAAGAAGAAAAGCAAATGATACTTGGGGAAAATGCAGAAAAACTGTTATTTTTTAGTTGACAATGACACGAAACTGTTCTATAATATGATACTGTGACGTGAAAAATACATAAGTCGTATCTGCGTGCCTGCCCCGGTGCGTAAACGAGACAAGTATTTTTCTGTGAAATCGTCTGTTCCGGACATTGCAGACAGATTTCTAGATAAAATCACAGTTGAACAGTTAATATTGATACGAAGAAGAGTAAATGAATATTAGGAGGTTTCCAGGATGAAAAGTTATATGGCAAGTCCATCCGATGTGGAAAGAAAATGGTATGTCGTAGACGCTGAAGGCAAGACTTTGGGACGTCTCGCATCTGAGATTGCAAACATTTTGAGAGGTAAGAAAAAACCTATTTATACACCACACATTGATACAGGTGATTATGTAATCGTTGTAAACGCTGAGAAGATCGTTACATCTGGTAAGAAATTGGATCAGAAGATTTACTACAACCACTCTGATTATGTAGGTGGAATGAAAGAAACTACATTGAAAGATATGTTGAAGAAGAAGCCAGAATATGTTATGACTCATGCAGTAAAAGGTATGCTTCCAAAGGGACCTTTGGGACGTCAGATGCTTAAGAAAATGTTCGTATATGCAGGACCAGATCATAAGCATGCTGCACAGAAGCCAGAAGCATTGGATATTTAATGGTTGAAAGGAGGAAATAACATTGGCTAGTGAAAGATATTACGGAACAGGTAGAAGAAAATCAAGCGTTGCCCGCGTATACATCATGCCAGGTAGCGGTAAAGTTACAATTAATAAAAAAGATATGGAAGAGTACTTTGGTCTTGAAACATTGAAAATCATCGTACGTCAGCCATTGGAAGCTGTAGGTATGGCAGACAAATTCGACGTTCTTGTTAACGTAAAAGGCGGCGGATTTACAGGTCAGGCTGGTGCAATCCGTCACGGTATTGCAAGAGCATTGAACAAATATGATCTTGATCTTAGACCTACATTGAAGAAAGCTGGTTACCTCACTCGTGACCCTCGTATGAAAGAGCGTAAGAAATACGGTCTCAAGAAGGCTCGTAGAGCTCCACAGTTCTCTAAGAGATAAGCAGTTACTTGCGAATCAAAATGTATATACAAAGCTCCGGAATGCTTGCATTCCTGGAGCTTTTATTATGCATTTTGGTTCATTAGAATGGAAGAGATGACCGAGACGCAACGGAGTGAAGTCGAGGTTGTCTCTTCCATTCGCAAGTAACGTGGGTGCCGATGGCTTTTATGTGTATCTGGGCTTCCATAGGAAGACAAGAAATGATGAGCAAGACACGAAGTGTCTGCGAATTCGTTTCTTGGCACTCCGCAGTAATCCGTAGCAGTAGGGGCGCTATTTTCCGACAACTCCATTGAATTTTGGAAATATTAAAAAGAACTTGCGTTCGAAGATGGTGCGCGTTATAATTGATATATGAACAAAAATACCATTTGATATTGTTCGCCCCATCAAATATAATATAAAGGTGAGATATGTATGGGGTATATGACTGCAAGCCAAGCGGCTGAAAATGGAATATTTCACAAAGAAGAGTACAGATTTTGTGTGCGCAAGACAGAATAGAAGGTGTGTTCAAGTTAGGTGAAAATTGGGCAATAGTGGATGACACGCAGAAACCAGAAGATAATAGGAAAAAGGAATGTAAAAATAATGAAGGATAATAAATTGATTGCAATAGATTTGTTTTGTGGATGTGGTGGATTTTCATATGGGTTCAAGCAAGCAGGATTCAAAATGGCTTTAGGTATAGATATGTGGAAAGATGCAACTACTACATACAAACACAATTTTCCAGAGGCTAGTGTTATTAATGAAGACATAACACTTGTAGATGCTAAAACTATTATGAAAAAGGCAGGATGTAAGGAAGGCGAAATAGATGTAATAATAGGTGGACCACCATGTCAGGGGTTTTCTCTTTCTGGAAAAAGAATGATAGATGATCCAAGGAATAAACTGTATAAATCATTTGTTAGTCTTGTTGAACAAATTCAGCCTAAAGTATTTGTTATGGAAAACGTGCCTGGATTGATAAGATTGTTTGGTGGAAAGGTAAAAGAAGAGGTGTTAAGCGACTTTTCTGCTATTGGATATAGGGTTAAGGTTCAACAATTATCGTCAGATGATTATGGTGTTCCACAACAACGAAAGAGAGTATTTTTTGTTGGAATCAACGAAAAGATATTTAATGAAAATGTTGAATTTGCATTTCCAAAACCTACTCATGGTGTGGGGCTAAAAGATGTTGTGACCTGTAAGGATGCCATTTCTGACTTGGATTTTGTTCCGGATGATGTTTCATTAGGAGAAAATATAGAATATGGTTTGCCAGCAGTTAATGATTATCAGAAGAAAATGAGAATTGGAAGTTCAACAATTAGGAATCATTCCATTACAATTCATAAAGAGCAGACGAAGCAGATAATAGCAATGGTGCCGGATGGGGGAAATTATAAAGATTTACCTGTTGAATTGCAAAGTACAAGAAAAGTAAATATAGCGTGGACAAGAATGAATAGTGAAAAACCTTGTTTCACAATTGATACAGGACATAATCATCATTTCCATTATAAGGAAAATAGAGTACCTACGGTAAGGGAGTCAGCAAGAATACAGTCGTTTCCAGATGTATTTGAATTTATCGGAATTAAGACTAGCCAGTTGAAGCAAGTTGGAAATGCAGTACCACCATTAATGGCGGAAGCTATTGCGAAACAAGTTATTGAAGTGATAGAAAGAAGGTGATTTTTTGTATAATCGATTAAATCAGTACAGATGTATAATCATAAGGGGAAAATCTCAAAAAGAAATAGATGATTTATTACCGGCGTATGCAAAAGTAATAGATGATATTACACCATGTGAAGTAGAAGGGTTTTCTCAGAAATTTAACGAGTTGTTAGCACCATATTTATCAGCAGATAAAAGAATAAAGAAGACACTGGATAATCATAGAACTGAAATTGCTGGAAAGTTATTTGGAATGTATTATGTAGAAGAAAATGGCTATGTATATGCATCGGAAAGAACAAAGAAATTTCTGAAAGATAATGATCAGCCCGCATTTTTTAAGGATTTATGCTATAAAATGCAGTTTCCTAATGGAATGCAAAAGCCTCAGACGTTTCAGCCATTGTTAGATAATAAAATTTCTATCAGACCCAACGCTTTTGTATTAAGAGTATTACAATTGGCAGCAGACAAGCAGTTAGTCCTAAACAAAAAGGAGATAGGATATTATATTCTAAATTCATTGGATGTACTTCAAGGAATTGCAGTTCCAGAAGAGGTTATAGAAGCTATTGAAAAGGATAGAAAAGATGGTGCTGTAAGAAAGATTGAAGCAGAAGGAAAGGCTTCATCCTATAATTATCAACACATTAATGAACAAATTAATTATTTGGAATTGGCTAATCTTATTTATACCAATGGGACTGGTGAAGTTTGGCTTAATCAGAATGAAAGTGATGCAATTCAAATATTTGCGTCGGATTGGAATAAAACTCCAGAGTTTGATGTTTATTCATTTGATTTGTCAACAGCGGAGAGTCGTAAACAATTCGAACTGGAGTGGACTGCTTATTTCGGTAAATTGAGTGATAAGGTTCAGAAATTTGAAACAACGGCAAGTGCCTTAGGTGTCACTGATGAATTACCCAAGAAGAAAAAAGGAACTAGTGGTCAAACAACTGTTGAAATAGGTGATGAGGGCGAAGTTTTTGTATTTGAATACGAAAAAGATAGAGTATTCAAATTTAATCCTCGATTGGTAAACAGAGTGTTGGCATTAGGTAAGACAAAAGGATTGGGTTATGATATTCAGTCAGTGGTGGCTGAAGAAGGTGATAAAGCAGATTTTGCAAAATATATTGAGGTAAAATCCACGAAGAGAGTTACTGAGCCAAATCTGAGTGATGCTTATTGGATGGATACGCTGAATATAACAAGAAACGAATGGATCGCAGCACAACAACATGGTGAATTCTATTGCATTTACAGAGTTTATTTTGTCAGAGGTCGTATACTAATGTATGTGATTAATAATATATATCAGAAGCAGATGGAAAAGAAAATTGATATTGTTCCATTAACATACAGAATTGACTTTGGTAAAGATGCAATTGATCAGATAGTTATAGAGGAGATTAAAAACAATGTATAAAGTAGTTTCATTATTCTCAGGATGCGGCGGAGCCGATCAAGGAATTGTGGGAAATTTTATGTTTAATAATAAAAAGTATAATAGACTTCCTTTTGAATTAGTATATGCAACAGATATTGATCAAAAAGCACTAAATTCACATATGATGAACTTTGAGTGTGGGAAAGTTGTTTGTAAAGATATATGTGAAACTGGTTCCGAGGAAATTCCTGAATGCGATATTGTAGTAGGAGGGTTTCCTTGTCAGTCATTCAGTACTGTTAATCCGACAAAAGATCCTTTTGATGACAGAGCAAATTTGTATAAGCAGATGGTACGAGTTGTGAAGGATAAACAACCCAAAGTATTCATTGCTGAAAATGTAAAAGGAATGATGACATTACATAAAGGGAAAATATTTGAACGAATCATAAAGGCTTTTGAAGAAGTGGGTTATACAACATATACAAAGCTTTTTAATGCAGCAGATTATGGTGTGCCACAAAGACGAGAAAGAGTAATTATTGTTGGTATCAGAAATGATTTGAATGATATTATGGAATATAGTTTTCCTAATGAAACTAATAAAAACAATTGGGTTCCATTATCGGTAGCAGTTCCGGAACTTGCGATTAAACAAGAAAAATACTATTTTTCTGAAAGAGCAGTTCAAGGAATGAAAAATGCGAAAAATAATATGAAGAGAGGTTTGTACCAAGATTTAAATAAACCTTGTTTGACGATTACAAGTCATTTGGCAAAGGTAAGCTTAAATTCAAGGGATCCAGTATTATTAGTAGACCCAAATAAGGAATTGTACAGACGTTTCACACCATTAGAAGCGGCACGTATACAATCATTTCCAGATGAGTTTGAATTTGCTGGAAGTGAAACAGATGCATATAGACAAATTGGAAATGCGATTCCACCTGTAATGTTTTGGCATATATCTAATTCGATTAAGAAGTATTTAGAGATGGTGGAAACAGCGGAACAAAAAGAAGCGATTTGAGTAAATGCATAAAATAATATGGAAGAAGATTTTAATATTTTGTCATAGACTGGAAGTTAAGGTAATACAAGGAATAAGTCAGCACTTTTAGATATAGGAGATTGTTAGTATGAAAAAAAGTAGTGTGATGCTTTTGGGATATGGATTAGGATATATTGTAATTTCATGTCAAATAGGTTTGGGGTGTATACCATTTGATTCAAAAGATTTGGTGCCTTTAAGCATAGCTTCGTTACTATTTTCATTGGCAGAATTTTTAAATTTTGGGGGCAGATTAATATTATTGACAATACGACAATTATGTTTTCGCTTTTTTGCAGGCATGGCATATAGAAGGTTTTTGAAATTTAAAAAATATGTTGAAAAAAAGTATGTTAATAAGCCGAACAATGTGCTGTTTAATATAAATATGTATTACTATTGGTCTGCAAAATGTGTTGCAAATTATTTTTCTGGAAGGATACAGAAACAATATGAAGGGCAAAATAAAGTTTGTTTATTAACATTTGTACTATATATTTTAGCACCTGTAGCGTTAGTTTGTTTGATGATTCTTTCGACAAATGGTTTGTTGCAGACTACGGAAGCCTTCAATAATGCGATTACTATATTTCCGTTAGGATTTATGTTTATTAATGTTTTTTTTGAGTCTGAGTATACACATATAATGAAAAAATTTTATGAAGGTATTCATGTGGAATTAGACAGATTAAAAAAGGCAACGGAAGAATTTAGAGAAATATTTATTGAAAAAACAGAAAATATATAAGGAAATTTAGCTGTAAAAGATTATTAATGGTGAATAAATAGAATGATAGAATACGAATCTTTAGTAAATAAGTGTCGTTTATAACTAATAGAGAAAAGGTGGTTTTATGGCAAGGAAAAAAGAGAAAGAACCTCTGTTTTTAAAAGTAATCTACTTTGATGAATCTACAGCACAAGATTACATTGATATTGTTAATGGCGGTAGATTGGATTGGAGTAAAGAAGAAAATAAAGAAAAGATTGCGAAGATATTGGCTGAGATAGAAGCAGAAGCACAAGCGGGTTTTAATGTAATCAGTTTTATTAAGTCGATGATGTCAAGTAATGTGAATACGAGTGCGTCAAATGATATATCTAGAGTGTTTGGAACGACATTAAAGAATACGCTTTTAACTGATTATATTTCAGTTGCTTCAAAGGATAACAATGTTAAAAAATTTGAGAATAGTGGAGTATATGCTCCGGATAATTCTATTTCATTGTATAGAATGTACAGTTCGTATTTAACAATTGTTCCAGCAGAGCAAATGCCAATTGACATGGAAAAACTTAATGAAGCATTGCTAGGAGAGAGAGGATACTACGCGATGCTTCTTACAAGCGAGACAGAACCTACATGTGTATTGCGTTTTAATGTAAAAGCATTTAAAAATAATTATAATTTGGCGGACTTATCGAAAATGCAGCTTACTTATTATGGAGTGAAGGTGGGTAGCTGTACCATAGAGGAATTAAATATTGATAAAGAATTTGAACATAAACCCAAAAAAGTTGTAATGTCCGCAGATAATATCATTGATGGAACGGTTTCGGAACAGAAGGACTTGGATGTATATGATATAGTATTGGCAGGTGTAATGTGTGAATAAAGTGGTTATTTTTTATGGCTCAAATCGTGCATTTATGGAAATATTACCAAAATCATATCGTAATCTGACAGATGTTGTGATGGAGTTGGATAAGGAGAGTAAAAATATGATTTTGCACATACCTGAATTGAATGGACAAAAAAGTCAGCCTGCAGATAAAGAAGATAAGAAACTACAAGTAGAAAATTATGTAATTAATTCCGATGAATATTGTGGAGTACGAGAACATGTGATAATTAATTTTGCTAATTTTATTGCAAAAATGGATATTACTAATATGTATATACAAAACCCTCCAACGAGTATAAGTGATCAATTGCATAGGATTTATGATACAAGTATCTTGCAGGTAATACAACAGAAGTATAAGTGTATTGATGAAGCCATAATAAAGAAATTCAATAAGGAATATGGTGAAAAGATTATCGGACAAGCAAAAGTGAAAATGGAGATTTTGAAAGCGATATATCCATTGATTAATGGTAAGCAGAAAAAACCAGTGACTATACTGTTTTATGGAGGTTCGGGATTAGGTAAAACGGAAACTGCACAATATTTATCAGAATTGTTAAGTGGTAAATTATTTCGTAAGCAGTTTTCAATGTATCAAAATAATGAGTTTGCAACATATTTGTTTGGTGGAAATTATTATGAAGGTAGTTTTGCAAAAGACCTTTTAGATAGAGATTCTAATGTGATTTTACTCGATGAGTTTGATAAGTCAAATCCTGTTTTTCATAGTGCGTTTTATCAGCTATTTGATGAAGGAATTTATGAGGAAAGAAATTATAAAGTAAATTTGGACAATGCGATAATTATATGTACATCAAATTATAAGGATGAAAAGGAGATTAAGGAAAATCTAGGAAATGCAATATATAACAGATTCGACTCAATAATCCGCTTTGATGAATTGTCTGATGAGTCTAAAGAGATTATAGCAAAAAAGGATTTAGAAGAATTAGAAACAGATTACCAAGAAGTGCTAGATAATCTGGATGAAGATATAAGGTTGAGATTGATGAACGCAGTAAGGGGATGTAGTAATGCAAGAGAGATAAAACGCATTATTAAAGATGTGCTTAATTTGTTAGCTATTAGAAAAATGTGTGAAGATGAAGAGATGGAGGAGTCCTAATTAAACTCACCCATCGCTTCAACATACCCTTGCAACCCACCATCTCTGGCAGCCTAATTTGGCGTACAGCCCCGATTCTTCTCTGGCAAGAAATTTAAATGTGAACATTATGGAAAAATGTGGAAAATTGAAATAGACGTTAAATGATAAAGAGGAGTGTTATGCTCTTGTTAAAGAATAAGCGAATAGAGGAAAATGTATGGATTATTTTAAAAAATATTATTTGTCAAATGAAGAAATTGATGAAATATTGAGAAGTGGAATAATTGTGATGGATGCATCGGCATTATTAGATTTGTATTATTATTCGCATGCATCGCAGGAACATATTTTTGATACGGTATTTGAATACTTAAATTCACGTCTATGGATACCTGCTCAAGTGTATTTTGAGTATTTGAAAAATAAAGAAATAGTAGCGAAAAAGCCGATTCAATCATATGAGAGCTTATTAAGAAAGCAAAAAAGCGGTGCAGATGGAGGACATGTTGAACGAATTGCAGAATTATCACAAGCATTTTCGAAAGATATGAATCAACTGAAAAACCAATTAAAGACATTAAAAGAGAAGACTATTCATGAAGAAAAATATCCTAACATACCAAAGGAAGAATATGAGCAATTGGATAGTGCAATTGATACATTTGAAGGTCAAATAATAAGTTTTTCTGAACAAGTGACATTGTTTGAAAAGAAAATGCAACGCATTGTGGAGGATAAAAAGTCTGAAATTACAAATGAGATAGAAAATGATAAAGTCCTGATGGCGATCCAACGCAAATTTGTGATTGGTAAGGAATACTCATATAAGCAGCAATATGAAATTTCACAAGAGGGGGCATTTAGATATGGGGAACAGATTCCCCCAGGATATGAAGATGCAGATGAGAAAATAGGAATGCAAAAGTATGGAGATTTATTTGCGTGGAAACAAATATTGGATTATGCTTCAAAAAACAAGAAATCGGTATTGTTGGTTATTAATGATGTTAAAGAAGATTGGTATGATGAAGAACAGAAGGCACCAAGATTTGAATTATTAAAAGAGTTTAGTTCGGTTTGCGGTCAGAAATTTTGGTCATATACAATGAAAGATTTTCTTTATCACCTAAATAAAGTTGCAGAAACAGATGAGATTGTATCAGAACAGATTATTCGTGAAGCTGAAGAAATAGAAGATGATAAGTGTGAAAGATATTGTGCTTATTATGATTTTGAAGAAGTGTTAAATAATTATTTTGCAGATGAAATTAGAATACTTCAAGAAGTTCCTTTGTCTGAGGAGTGGCGAATTTTTAATAAAGTAAAGTTGTACAAAGGAATAGATTCCGAGGGAAAAGAGTCTATCATTATGGTTAATTTGATAAAAGGTACAAATTATACAAGTGCCTTACATCCGTTGAGAAATATTTTTGAAGTAAAGAAATATTTTGACAGTAATAAAAAGAAGTATGATTATTACCAATTTACGATAGCTTCTAACTTGACAACGGCAAGAGGCTTGTATAGAAAACATTATGAAAAGAAAAATGTGTTAAAATTATATCAGAATAGGTCAGTAAAATCATTTGTTGGGTATGTTGAGGAAGACATTTTTCACTGTACTGAAACGAATTTGAAAAGAATCGAGTTTGTAAAATAAATGGTAAAAAGGAGAGATAGCCCTCCTTTTGTGTGTTCGCAAATTTTGTGCTTGTCAAAATCCACAGAGTATCAAATTATAAGAAAAGTGAAAACACACTTTATTTGTGTAAATAAAATTGCGAAAGATTATAGTAAGAAAATTGTGGAATGGAAAAAATTATAGAACGCAAGAAAAAGATACTATTATAAAAGATTTGGAGCATTACGGCATTGAAATACCTATATAAACAGATATTTCAAAATTAACCGCTTCAAGAATAATGGAATATTCATAATTTGTGCGGATTTATCAGACAAACAAAAGTATTAGGTCTAATGACACGATGAATATTCAAATTAGTTGCATTGCACCTTATGTAGATGCGGTAATAACTGAAAAATTTCAGACGGATATATATATAGACAAAATCTATAATACCGCAATTAAAAGAATGGGAAATGTATATATTAAAAGATATTCGATAATAAAATATATATTCATGACAGTATGATACTTCTAGCCGATAAAAAAATTGGTTGATGTGTTGGTACAGAGTTGCTGGAACGCCCTGAGCAGTCTATCGTGTAAAACACGTATGCAACATTCGATGTAAGGAATCCCTTGTTTTCGGGCTTTTCAAGCTATCAAAGCGTTAATAAATGTTCTCTAAGAGATAATTATTCGAAAAAGAATATATTTACCAAAACCCTTGGAACCCTTGTGTTTTCAGGGGTTTTGTTTGCGTTCTCGCGATTCTTATGATAGGATGAATATTGAAAATAGGAAAAAGGAGAAAACAGTATGAAAAGACTAATTAACATTTTATGGAGTATTGTTGGAATCGGAATATTAATTTTCGCTATTGTTGTGTTTGTGGTGGATCGTGACGAAATGATCTGGCGAATGTTTTCGATAATAATGCCATTGGTCGGTATCAGTTTCTGGGGGGCCATTGTTTTATCCGTGATTCAATTTGTACGTGAAAGGAATAAAAAATAGAAGCAAAGCGAATTGCATATAATAAAAGAAAAAGGATTCGTGTATGATTACGTGGAATCAATTTGTTGCAGATGTTTCTAAAGATGTCCCTAAGGCCATTGCCTACATTCGGGGAAATGAACAAAATCCGATGCTGTCCGGAGTGGCAGCATTTTATGATGCCAAGCAGGGTGGTGTTGTTGTCAATGTGGAAGTGACGGGGCTTCCCGACAATGCTTCGGGGTTTTATGGAATGCACCTCCATCAGTATGGAAATTGTGAAAAGCCGTTTGATAAAACAGGCAACCATTACAATCCGAACCAAGCCAGCCATCCGGAGCATGCAGGCGACTTGCCACCACTTTTAGGAAACGCAGGGTATGCATGGACAATGTTTTATGATGGGCGCCTTACCATTGAAGAGGTCATGGAGAAATCCATTGTGATTCATAGTGAGCGAGATGATTTTCGCAGTCAGCCGGCAGGGGATTCGGGGAATAAAATAGGCTGCGGTGTGGTCGTAGCGTGTGAGAAAAATTAAGTGAGAAAAAATAATTCGGTAGTCACAAAGTTAGTGGCAACCGAATTATTTTTGCTATCACATAAAATTAGTCGTCGCTGGGAGTATTTCTCACCTTCACAGCCAAGGCGTGTGCCATCAGTCCTTCCGATTCCGCTAGTTTGATTATGTGTTTCGCATTCTCTTTCAACGCAGATTCTGGATATTGAATCACGCTATATCCGCGCATGAATTCCTGTACCGACATACCAGAAGAAAATCGGGCTGTGCCGCAGGTCGGAAGAATGTGGTTTGTTCCGCAGAAATAATCCCCCACGGGCTCGGTGGTATATGCGCCTACAAATACTGCACCTGCATTGGTTAATTTGGCAAGAGCCTCCGTAGGATCCTCTAAGAGAAGTTCTACGTGCTCTGGGGCGATTTCATTTGTCGCCGCAATGGCTTCTTCCAAAGAGTCTACGATGAAAATATCCCCATAATTTTCGAAGGTCTTTTTCGTTGCATCGGTGAGATTATTTTCCTCGCATAAACGAAGGATTTCCGCTTTTATCTCCTGAGCTTGCTTTTCAGACAAGCAAAATGTAGTGCTGGCTTCAAAGCCGGTTCCGTGCTCTGCTTGGGACATCATATCGGCAGCAATAAAAGTTGGATTTGCCTTTTCGTCCGCGATAATAGCGATCTCTGAAGGTCCGGCGATGGAGTCAATCTTTACCTCGCCATACAAAAGTTTCTTTGCCATTTGGGTATAATTGTTGCCCGGTCCAGTGATGGCGTCTACTTTCGGAATGGTTTCTGTGCCATAAGCTACGGCAGCCAATCCTTGGGAGCCGGATAGCTTGTAGTAATTTTTTACCCCTAGATAATCCGCCACATACAATAAGTGTTCGTCAATGGTTCCGTCTGGTCGAGGCTTGGTAAGTATGTAGATGTCTGGTACACCAGCCACCAGTGCAGGCACCAAGTTCATGTACAGGGTGGACACCAGCGGTGCCATATTTCCAGGAACCGTAACAGCAACACGTTTAAGAGGCGTGTATTTTCGCTGAAGAACTGCTCCGTTTTCGTAGGTTTCCGAAAAGCCTACCGGCAACTGTTTTTTGTGGAAGCGAAATAAATTGTCGCAAGCAAGTTTTACCGCCTCTTTAAAATCGTCAGAGACCGTTTCTCTTGCTGCCGCAAATTCTTCTTCTGTCACCATGAATCCGATTTGTTCGATATCCACGTTGTCGAATTTTTTCATGTAGGCGTACAACGCTTTGTCGCCTTGTGTTTTCACATTTTTCAATACTTCTTTGACGGTGATTTCGACTTCTTCTGGGATGCTCCCCCGCCGTTTGAGAAGATTGATATATCTTGGGTTTTCATAACGAAATTTACTAATTGTAACCATAGGTATTTCTCCTTTATTTATTTTCTATTAGGAGCGCGCTTTCCTAGAGAATACATTTGTTGAAAGTAAGGAAAATGCCTGTACCTCTTAGTGAGCAAGCTCCCACGAGCTACAGTCGCTTGACAGGACTTATGAGTTGAAAGTTAATTGCTTCGTGCTTCGCGAAAAAAAAGGCTGTTAGGGAAATTTTCCCTAACAGCCGTGGATCAAGCATTTCGCTTACTATCGAGTACAGAATAACAAAATAAATTACGGATGTCAAGAAAAAAATAAAATAAAATTTCTTGACTCTTCCCTTAGGGAATCCATTAGGATTAGAAGCATAGAGATGTGCTGAGAACATTTCAGTGATATTTTATGTAAGAAAACGGAAAGGAGAATGAAGATGGTATTGTTTGATTTTGATAAAGAAAAAGAGGCGATTATTAATCCGTGGGACGTTGTCAGTGTGGAGGCAGGAGTGCTTGGAGATATGCCTGAAATTGCGGTGAGTTGTTTTGAATGCAAAACTTTTGAGCGATTGGTGAAGTTGTTGGATGGCAAGGTGATAGCAGAGCCGAGAAATGCGAATGCGGTATTTCCGATATACAAAGCAAAATACAAGGAAAAGGAAGTGGCGTTGTTTATGATGGATATGGGGGCTGCCGGTGCAGGTGGTGTCCTTGAGGAAGTGTATGCGTTGGGGGTGGAGAAAATCGTTGTATTTGGTTCTTGTGGTGTGTTGGATGAAGGGATTGAAGAGTCTTCCATTATCATTCCCGATAAAGCGATACGTGATGAGGGATTGAGTTATCATTACGCTCCGCCATCCGATGAAATAGATGTAAATTTACATTTTCGGAAAGAGTTTATTGAATTGTTGGAGGAGATGAATGTATCTTATCGTACTGGAAAGGTATGGACAACGGATGCGTTTTATCGCGAAACAAAAGCGAAGATGGAAAAAAGAAAAGCGCAGGGCTGTATCTGTGTGGATATGGAGTGTTCTGCATTGGCAGCGGTAAGCCAGTTTCGGGAGAAGAAATTGTTTCAATTCTTTTGGGCGGCAGATAACTTGGATGGGGAGAAATGGGATCCAAGAGGACTTAGTCAAGAAGTGAATTTTTTTGAAAAGGATATTTGTTCCGCATTGGCACTTGAGTTGGCAATAAGAATATAACGTGGTATCCTTTTTTGAGAATAATATGTTACAATATATAGAGGTGCGGATGTATATTTAATTTATCTAGTATTGGCGCGTGAATACTATGGACACAGAAGAATTGAGTGATAGAGAGAACGTTTTATATAAACGAATTGTGGGGTTCTAAAGAAACACCACATCTCTTCCGATATAATACACAGCAAAATGAAATAATGAGCCTTTGTAGCGATGATGACCAGGGGACAAGTGTACCCATTGGTTGCATTGTCAACACATTCAAAGGAGGCGCATTATGATGGAATATCCAACATTGGATCCAGAGAAAATCGGGAGACGGATTCGTAAATTAAGAAAACAAAAACATATTAAAATTCGCGAAATAAGTGAGTATATGGGATTTGGGTCAGACCAAGCGGTGTATAAATGGCAGCAAGGTGTGAGTCTTCCTACCGTAGATAACTTGTTTGCTTTGAGCAAGTTGCTTGACACAACAGTGGATTACATATTGCAAGGAGAACAAGAAGAGGACGAAGGAGCCTCTTCTTATTTATTACAAACATACAAACCTAAACCACCAGTTGATGTTTTTTGTATCAAAAATATGATTTAATAGTGGTAATGATAACACCAAATTACAGCACCAGAGAAAGGAGCCATCATGAAACCAATCATACAGTACATAGCGGAACATCTTCAAGAGGAGGGCACATTGCCAAAGGATTTTTCTCTCGATAAATATCGAGAAAAGGGCGCCTTGCCATTTGCAGATGGCGCCCAAGACGGAATCTACGTTTACCACACCCTGGGACAGGAACTGGATGCCCAGGAGAAAGAACAATTAAAGACAGTATGCAGGCAACTGGTGGCTGGGCCCATCCCGAGTCTCACGGAAAAAACTGTGCTGACATTTTCAAAAAATCACCCCGCCATCCAGGTGATCGATGAATTTCAGCGGTGTCTGCTGGAAATGCTCACTGAAGAAAATATGGAAAACTTAGTGGAAAATATGAGTTATCTTGTATTTGACAGCACCCACGTGGAATGTGTAAAATACGGTATGGAGATTATGGAAGTTCTCGGATTTGGAGAATGGCAGGAGGACAATAAAGATATGATTCGCTGGCTGGGGGCAAGCGATGAATTTACGTTGTTTTCCGTCTTCAATATGCAACGCATAAAAAATTCTGTCAACGTAAATCAAGAGATTTTTGAGCTGGCGAAGAACGTTCATGGTTGGGGACGAATCCACGCGGTGGAGCATCTGGAACCAGAAACGGAAGAGATTCGGCAGTGGCTTTGGTTAGAAGGATGGAAAAATGACATTATGCCAGAGTATTCCGCAGAGGTTTGCTTTGTAAAAAGTGGAGCCGAGGAAGTTTGGGACGACGAAGAAAAGAGAAAGCAGCTCACGGCAGAAGAGAGAGTAGCCATGGAGGAAATGTGGAAGTACATGCACAGTGAACACAGTCCTGTGTGAGAGAGGGGGAGACTGGATGAACCTATATATCAGCGATACCCATTTCGGTCATCGAAATGCAATACAGTTCGATCATCGACCGTTCCGAGATGTGGACGAGATGGATTACACCATGATAAAACTGTGGAATAGTCGGGTGCGCTCGGATGACCATGTCTATATCATAGGCGACTTTTGCTTTCGCAATGGCAAGACGGCGGATTGGTATTTGCGAAAGCTCCGTGGTCATAAGCATTTGGTGATCGGAAATCACGACCAGCTGACCTTGGAAAATGAAAAGGCGATGGCGTATTTTGAAAGTGTAGATAACATGATGCATGTCGTAGATGGCGACAAGCAAGTGTGTCTCTGTCATTATCCTATGGCAGAGTGGTATCGCAGTTCTCATGGCACCTGGTTGATCTACGGCCACATTCATGGTGCAAAGGACGAGACGTATCAATTCATGAAAACCAGGGAGCATGCACTGAATGCGGCGGCGTGCATCAACAATTATACGCCGGCATCCATCAATGAATTGATTCGCAATAATCAAGCATTTCAAAAAAAGGATAGAGAATGATAAAGGAAAGAGGAACCTTACGAATAAAAGGATTCCTCTTTTTTGTGGAACAATTTAACAAAACCCCTTGACATTTATCTGTGCATAGTGTATATATAACATATAAACAGTTAAAATAAACAGTGAGCCCAAGGAGGTGAAACGACATGAAAATATTACAAAACTCAGGAGTACCCATCTATCAGCAGATTGCGGAGCAATTCAAAGCGGATATTCTAGCGGGAAAGCTGGCGCAGGGGGAGTACCTTCCGTCCATCCGCGGTCTTGCCAAGGACTTGCGAATCAGCGTGATTACCACCATGAAAGCATACGAGGAATTGGAACAGCAAGGCCTCATTACGGCAGTCCAGGGGAAAGGGTATTATGTCAATGCTCAGGACAGCGAGATGCTGCGGGAACAACATATGAGAAAAATGGAAGAGCATCTTACCAATGCTATTTCAGCGGCAAGAATTGCAGGGGTTTCCGATGGTGAATTGCTGGAAACATTAGAGATATTGATGAAAGCAGAGGACCAGATGTAAACGAAAAATATGATTGAATTGAGGAAAGGAAATGCGTATGGAAACACAATCAGTTGTCACAATAAAAGATTTAAAAAAGAAATTTAAGGGGTTTGAATTGGACGTTCCAGAGTTAAGCATTCCCAAGGGATTTGCTACGGCACTGATCGGGGAAAATGGTGCGGGAAAAAGTACATTAATGAACATACTTGCAGGGGTGCGTCTGGACTATAAAGGGAATATTACATTTTATGATGGAGCTCTTTCGGATGAAGAAGTGAGAGAACGAAATGGATACGTAGCAGCCAGTAGCTATTTTCTTCCCCATTGGACCGTTGGTTCCGTGGCGGAAGTCAGCGGGCTTTTGTTTGATGGTTTTGACCGGGAACGCTATGAGACCATTTGCAAAGAACTGGGGATTTGGGAGAGTAAGGGAAAGAGCATTAGCAAATTGTCCGATGGTATGAAGATGAAAACGATGTTGGCTGGGGTGTTTGCCCGGGAAACTCAGATGCTATTGTTGGATGAGCCGGCATCCCCACTGGATCCGCTGATGCGCGACGAACTTTGTTCCATGATTCGCGAGTATATGGATGAGGGGGAAGGAGAGAAGACGGTATTTTTCTCTACCCACAATGTATTGGATATGGAAAATGTAACGGATTACGCCATTATTATGGAACAGGGACAGGTGGTAGAGCAAGGATTTGTGGAGGATTTGAAAGAAAAATACAGTTTAATTAAAGGAGAAATAGAAGAAGCGGATCCGTTGAAAGAGATTCTCATTGGCTTCCAGAAAAGTTCCCAGGGCTGTGAAGGATTGTGTTTGGCGAAGGACTTGGATAAATTGGCAGGCTTTGATGTTGCTGTGGAGACGCCAAATCTTTCCCAGATCTGTGTGGCAGTGATGAAGCAGTATACAAAGTTAAATCGGAAATGAGGTGGGAATCGATGAAGAATGGAATACGAATGTATCATACCCTGTTTTCACGGAAATATTGGATTGTATCGGTATATCTTCTATTTCCGGTTATGATTGGGCTTCTCGGGCTGTGGTGGTGGTTTCCGCTGGGACCGCTAACAGGAACACGGATAAGCTTGATGCTAGCCACTACACTGATGATAATTGCAGAGTATTTGCTGGATTTTTTCCTTCTATTTGGCTTTGCGGCAAAACCAAATGGATGTCTCGAATATATAAAAACATCGAGTAAGGGTGTTGATTTGCTAAAAGCGATGTTGTACGTGGATGGAGTGCGAAGAATCGTGACTACCTTGGTTTCTTTTGCCGTGCTTTATGCTGTGAAAAGGGAAAGTATAATTGTATTCGTGGAATGTACCCTTATTTCGTTGTTGTGTATCGAGGGAGGCTTCCTCTTTACAAGACGTATTAAAAATGTGTTATTATACATTTTGATTGGATATGTGATTTCAGGGGTTGGGGGGATGCTTGCGATGTTCGTGGCGGAATATGCAAATGGAATTTGGGTAGGAATTACTGCGTGTGTACTTGTGGCTACGTGGATTGGTGGCCGCCAGTATTTGATTCGGAAAGTGAGGGAGAGTTTTTATGATGAATGATATAAAAGCGTGCTTTCAGTTATTGAAGCATGGATATCAGTTAAAAACAAATGTAGTTTGTGGATTGATTTTTGGGGCAATTGGAATTCCTTTTATCTTGGTGGGGTATGACCGTTTACCGCTTTGCGCATTGTATTTTTTCTTGGCGAATTTGTTTCTGTCACAATCCATGTATATGATGTTGTTTTCTGGTCATGTGGGAGCATCTCCGAGAAGAAAGAAATTGGAATTTCTTTATCTAGATATCTTGAGCACGTTTGGTGGAATTGTTGCTGTAGTGCTGACCTTAATATTAGCCTTTTTAGCAAAACCGGAACAATTGGAGGGGACGTCCACGGAGGCTATGTTGGTAATCAGTGGACTGATGGCTATTGTGATGTATTGCTATATGAGTGTGGGGTTCAAAGCGATGTTTTTAGGGTTTGTGACATTTTTTGTTTCCTTTCTTTATATCATGAGTATGCCCTATGGTAAAATCAACGATATTTTGTGTCAGGTTTTGCAGGGGAAGACAGCCGTAGCAGTGATTATTTTTCTTGCAGAAGTTGTGCTGGGAATCGTTCTTGGGCATGGGCTTCGTAAACTGATGTATCGCAGAGATATGTCCAAATGGGCGGCAGGATCCAAGCTTCGGATGGAGCAGTAGAGGTGTTTGGAAATAATATGACGGAATAAAAAAGTGCTGTAACATTGGCTGGTTAAAATTGCTAATGTTACAGCATTTTTTTAAAGTTGTATGGTGGGAGCTTCCCACGATTGACAAATAAAATATATTCCGATTGCTAAGAGCAAGATAATACAAAGGGATAACAACACAAGGCGTAAAAGTTTTTGTGGATTTTTTCCTTGTGGTGTATTTGGAAGAGAATCGTCGCACTCACAATATGTGTGAGTAACATCTTCGATGGAACACCCAGGATGCGTATTCCAATAGGTAATCATTTCCCGATAAAGCATCTTTCGATACATATTTCGCTCTTTCCAAGGATATTGCGAAGAGGGATAGGTCTGTTTTACTAAAGTTTTTAACTGACGTTTGTAATTCATGTCTCCTCCATATCATTAGCAATTAGCTTATGGTTCCATTTTTGCTACATGTAATCGTAATTGTTTTTGCTTTGGTAACCCCATTATGTTTTATTCGTATTGTTCCCGTTGCTTTGTTTCCGGAATGAGAATGTTTCTCGGAAGAAAGCGTATAGCTGGATTTGTAAATAGAGAGCTTGGCGGATGAATCAACACAAGTCACACTAGTTCCTTTGTTGACACGAAATTGTGCCGTGAGGGAATATTGCCAACATAATTCATTGTTAGAATTGTAGTATTTGGTAGTTTTTGTTGCTGTTTGCGTTGTACTTGCTGCATAAGTAGCATAGGAAGCTCTAGAAGTAGATGCAGGGGCAGAAGTTGTAATGGTTTCAACCCAATATCCGCCATTGGAATCCATCGTTTTTATATTTTCTGTATAGGTTTGAGTGCTTGCTGATACAACAGCGGTTGGGGTTATAAGTCCCAAAGTGAAAATGAAAAGTAACAAAAATAAATAAGTATGTTTTATGTTCATAATATTTTGTATTCTCCTTTATTCGAATGAGTACTCCACAACAGGAGTAGGCTCGCTGGTACTTGGAACAGCAGTTGCCGTTGGTTCTATTTTCTTGTCCGTATGCTCGATGTAATATCCTTTGCTATGTTGATAGGATTCTCTTGCATAGCGATAAGAAAAAAGAATTATGCCGATCATAACAAGGATGGCAACAAGGATAATAAGCCAGGAGAAAAATATATTTCGCTTCTTCAAATCAGGTGGTAAAAGTGAAGTCAGAGTACCACCTAATTTTTGAGGAGAACCAAAATGTTCTACTAAGTCTTGATATGAACAGTCAGGATGGGATTCGCAATAGCACAATAAGGAGTCATGTAGTTCCATAAGAAACTGCTCCTTGGCATTACGATTTCCACGATAGGTCATATTTACTTTTCGAATATATTTCTTTACTGCTTTATTATCCAAAGTGATGCCCTCCGTAATGATACGTCATTTGGTTTGTTCCATGATTCTATCAATGGCACTGGTAATTGTATTGTATTCTTCTTTTAGTTTTTCCAGATGTGCACGACCTTCGTCTGTAATTTCATAGTATACTCGCGTTCTGCGAACCCCTACTTTCACCTGTTCACATTTTAAGTGTCCGTTTTGTGTTAAACGGTACAAAGTCGGGTACATCGTAGCTTCCTTCAATTCATAATCACCGTTGCTATATTCTGTAAGTTCTTGAGAAAGCTGATAGCCGTACTTTTGCCCGGTCTGCAACAAAAGCAAGAGTACAAGTTCAATTGTACCGTGTTTGATATTATTTTGTTTTCGAGTTTGTTTTGCCATATAGATCCAACCTTTTTTTGTGTTGTGTTTACATAACTCGTAAGGGAGAATACCTATATCTTATAAGAAAAAAAGAAAAATGTCAACGATAAATATTTTAAAACATAAATACTTTTTATAAAATAGTATTTGACAAAAAATATTTACTGTGCTATTGTTGTATCAGCATTCGGGGTTGGGAAAGCAAGGGAGAATGTCCCGGAGGCGTAAATTACAGAAAGGGTGGTGAAAGAATGTATCAAAGAAAAATCAACATTGTTTACAGAAAAGACATTGAAAAAAGCGTTCTTTTCAAATGATAGTCATTGGCAGATGACTTATCGAAAAGAACGCATGAGAAAAAACTCAAAATAAGTATAGCATTGAATGTGAAATACGTCAAATGACGATTTAGGAGGAAAAAATGTTTAAAGTAAATAAGATAAAAAAAGCAGCACTTGCTTTCGCGCTTACGTTGGCAATTGGTGCAACCGTTAACGCAGCTCAGGTAGTCAGTGACAATGTTGTTCACCAGGGGATTAGTGGTGGAAAATATTATGCGCAAGCTTATTTCAATCCATCCCATGAGGTTCAGCATGGAGAAGGTTTTAGCTTAACAGAAGGTAAACATGTAAAACAGGCAGCGGTAAGAGCCAAATCCGATGGTAAGAAAGTAGTGGTAAAGATTTGTTCTTCATATGATTCAGGTTGGTTATGGTCATCCGCAGCAAGTAGCAAGAAGACAAATAAAATCATATCTACACCACAGGCCACGGTAACAGATTGTGGAACCTGCGTGCAGCGTACAAGTTATACATGGAAGTATTTCTAAGAAAGGTGGGAAATTATAATGAAAAGAAGAATGGCATTGGTTTTAGCATTGATTATGGTGTCTTTGGTTGGTATTCAACCAGCAGGCGCGCAGACTACGAATCGAGCATGGAGTGAGGAGTATTTTAATGGCTGGTGGCGTTATGATGGAACAGCGCAGTTCAAGCCTTCTTACAAAGTGCCAAAAAATGCAGGATACGACTTGGAACAAGGAAAATATGTAAAACAGTCCTATGTGAATTACACAAGAAAAAAGAAGGGAGAGGATGTATCTGTAATTGGTGGAAGATCGTATTCACCTGCTGCTTCTAGTAATAAAGTTAATTCATATTACAAGGCAACAGCAACCGCATCTGATTCCTTGAATCTTATAACAAATAAAACTCATTTTTGGTATGGTTGGGTTTATTTCTAAAAAAGAAAGAGAGATGCTATGAAAAACAAAAAGATGTATTTGAGTATATATCTTTTTATGGCAGCTGTGATATTGTTTGGGTTCTTGGCTCTCATTGTAATGCAGTGGGAGTCAAGTAAAAGACCCATCGATGGATTTTCAAAACGATATCAGGACATTACCATAAAAGAGGTATATGATTCGGAAATGACGGCGAATCAGTTTGTATCGGATGTGTTTTCTGGGAAAAAGCAAGTTCGATTTCAAAAAATAAGCGATAATGGGTATTCGTTGGTGTATTTGTCCGGAGGAACATTGCCTGTCAAAATAGTAGAAGGGCGTAATTTTGAAGCGGCGGATTTTCGTGAGAGTAGAAATGTAGTTTTGATTGATAAAGAAATGAAAGTGCATACGTACGTTGTGGAGGAAAAGAGATATTTGGCCATTAACGGAAACGAATATGAGGTGATTGGAGTTTTTGAACAGCAGATAAACAATATCCATTCCAATTCTACCGTTTTTGTTAATATGTTGGCGGAACAAATGCAGCAGGAGGCAACACTTTCAGGAAGATATTTATTAGAAGGAATGAGCTGGTATGAATTAAAGTGGGTGGCCAAGGTTTTACACAATAAAACGGTATATGAAATAGATAAAAATGTGCGTTGGAAAATGGTACAGGACACATTAATTCTCCCTATAAAAATCGTTGTAATAGGCGTTGTTTTTTGCTTTGCCGGGTTTCTTTATATGGTATTTATGTGGCTAAATGAAATGAATTCGCTGATGGATATTAGCATTCTATGTGGGGCAACAACGGCAAAAATATATATGGAAATGATAGGGAGATTCTTGAGAATTCTTTCCTTGGCCTGGGCGTTACCAGTAGCTGTGTTTTTGGGGTTCACACGTGTTTGGGTGAGTGGTGTGATTGTAATTGTTTTACTGGTTTTTCATCTGTGTATGTTTATGGGTGAGTTGGTGGTTGTGAGAAAGTTACATATAGAAAAATAGGATTGGAGGTAGAGGATGTGAAATACATATTAAAAGACATTAAAACAAACTGGATCATGATGCTGAGTTTCTTGTTGATGAATGTAGTGATGTTTGTATTTATGATAAATGTATTGCATGTCGTAGAACATTCAAAAGAAAATTTAGATGCGGTTCGTCGTTTTCAGGACGGATATGAAGAGGCATATATGGTGGTGGATGATACTTCGGAAGAACAGATGCAACAGATGTTGAATAATGAAGAACAGTCCATCGAAAGATTCCGAGGAATATTGAATTCGCTTTACGAGGAGAATACCACCTTTTTTACGTCTTATGGATATGATATGTATGAGACCGAAGACGGTATGGTTGTTCGACAGCAAATGGTGTCCGCCCACTTTTTTGAACTGTTTTCCATATCTACGTCCCAAGGAAGATTGTTCCAGGAGGAAGAATATAAAAAGGATGGGGATGTTGTCCCTGTTTTGATTGGTTATGAATTGCAGAATGAATATGAATTGGGAAAAGAATACGAATTTGCCAATGGTGGAGATGGGAAAATATTCAAAGGCAAGGTAGTAGGGATACTAAAGAAGAATTCCGATTTTCGCGAATTGAGTAATTATCAATTTGCGTATTCGTTGGACCGTGCCTACGTTATTCCAATGTCACAAGAAAGCGTTGAAAAAATGTCATTTTCCGATCTTGATATGGCAACAACACGAATGGTTGTTTTTGGTGATCGAGACAAGTTGCAGAGGATTTTTTCCCTTGCCAATATTACCAGCATGACATTGCGATCTGTTAAAGATCAAGTGGCAATGGTGGTAGAAGATGAAACAAAGCAGATAAAAGATGTTTTTTTCATTGGCGGAATTCTGTTATTGATAATTTTAGCATTAACATGGATCGGCTTTAATCATATGTTTAAAAAGAATCTAAAAGAATATTACATCCATATTTTTTGTGGGGCCCAATGGCATACGATCTTTTGGAGATTTGTTGCGTTGTGTGCAATGGTATTATTTATTGGATGGGGACTTGTGGGAGTTGTTTGCGCGGATGTACACATGATGTTACAGCTGCTGGTTGTTGCAATTTTCATACTTGTTCTGGTAAGTGTTTATCCCTTTGTTAAGTTAAAAAGAAAGTTTTGAGAGGACAAAGTATATGAGAGAAATTATTTGTATGGAACATATTACAAAAGTGTTCCGTAAAAGAAAAGAAGAAAAGAAAGTTTTGCAAGATATTTCTATGACAATTCACGAAGGTGATTTTGTGGGAATTATAGGAAAATCAGGGGCAGGAAAAACAACAATATTAAAAATTGTAGGATTGCTTGCGCAACAAACAGAAGGTGTTCTTAAGCTTTTTGGAACTCCCTCCGATGAATTGTCAAGTTCTCAAAAGGCAAAAATACGAAATGAAAAAATCGGATTTGTGTTACAGGATTATGCGCTAATTGACTCGTATTCCGTTGTGGAAAATGTGGAAATTCCTCTTCGTTATGCCACAAACAAAATCTCCTCAAAACAGCGTCGAGTACAGGTGGAGGAGATCTTAAAAAAATTAGATATGGAGACCCATATCGACGATAGTTGCCAAAAGTTATCGGGAGGAGAACGGCAGCGAGTGGCCATTGCGCGAGCGTTGATCAACGACCCAGAACTTATTATTGCAGATGAGCCAACAGGAGCGTTGGATGAAAACACGGCTTTGGAGTTGTTGGAACATTTGACAAAACTGAACCGTGAATTGAAGAAAACGATTCTATTGGTTACACATGATAAATCCATGTTACGAAACTGTACCAAGGTATATGAGTTGGAAAATGGAGTGCTTCAATGTGTAAACGAAAAGTCTCCAACATAATTAGTAGCGAAGAGTTCCTCTTTTTAACAATATTGGTTGTACTTAACGTCGCTCTGTGGTAAAATGATTTTCGGAAATAATCCGTAACGGAGAGTATTGGAGGTACATATGGAAGGTAAAAAAAAGAGGGTATTAGGAACCATTGCGGTAACGGCAATTGCCCTGGGAGTGTTGGCACCAACTTCGCAGTCGGAAGTGTCTGCGGCAAAAATTAAACTGAGCAAGAAGAATCTGACCTTATACATGGGACAGACGAAAAAGCTGAAGGTGAAAGGCACCAAGAAGAAAGTGAAGTGGTCAAGTGCCAAAAAGAAGGTGGCTTCGGTTAACAAAAAAGGAGTTGTAACAGCGAAGAGACAAGGAACGGCTAAGATTACCGCAAAGGTAGGAAAAAAGAAGTACACTTGCAAAGTCAACGTTGTTAGCAATGTTTGGAATGCAGCCAGTGAGCCGGATATTAAGAAAATGACCAAAAAAGAAGTTGCGTTCTTGCCAAAAGCTGTAAAATACAGGGAAAATGGTGATGTAAATCTGGAGTTGTTTGTAGTAAACAATACCGATAATGCAAAGATAATTCGTTTATACGATACGCGACTTACATTGACGATTGACCATAAAAAAACCTTTATCAAAAATTACGCTATGCCTGATATGGATGTGGATATTCCGAAGAAGGAGTATCGTGTGATCACAATGCCAATTAAGAAAAAGTATTTGAAAACGAAAAACTTTGCTTTTAAAACCGGTGGACAGTATTATTTGTGGTTAGAGTATCAGTATAAATATATCTCAAAAAATTAGTTGCCAGGGAGAGGTTATATAGACCTCTCCTTTTTTGCTGTGTTTCTGAGCTGGATAAAGGTGGAAACTTTATTTTATTAAGTTTTGCTCCGGGATTTTCTTTATAAATGAGTGTTTATAATTAATTTATTTGCCTTTATGGGCGGAATGAGGTAAAATAATAGGTAATCGCGGTGTCGTGGTGAAGCGTATATATGGAGCGGGAAAAAGCTTAGATAATCGTGCGTGAAAAATGGGGTTTACGTGCGTGTATACGGAAGGAGAAGGTGGTAAATTATGACGGAAAAGCAGTACCGGAAAGCGGATGCCCGAGTGTTGCCCACAGTAATATTGATTATGGGGGGCATTTTCCTAAATATTTTGGGTATGGTGGTAACGCGAGGTGGAACTGGAAAATTGTACGCAACGATGATTGCGTGTGTGTTAGGAATGGTTGTGGATGTTATCGTGCATAAGAAGACCCAAGGGACGCGAAAGTGCGGGATAACCATGTTGGCAGTGGCGTTTGGGGCATACACGGTAATGGTTGTGTGTGTGGATGTGATGTATTTTTATATTATCATTGCGGCGCTATACATAATCAATATGGCGTATTTGGAAGTGAAGCGTCTGATTATATTTGGAGCCATTGCATTCCCATTGTTTGTAGGAAAAGTAATTTATTTGATGGTGCAAGGTGTCGCCACGACCACAGAAGGTGGGACTACCATAGTTATTATGATTTTTGTTATGGCCACCGTGCATGCGATTACCAAAGTGCTCATTGGTTTCAATGATGAAAACATAGCGGCAGTAAAAGCGGGTGTTGAGAAGCAGCAAGAAGCGGCTGAGCGTATGATGCATGTATCGGAAGATATCGTTACGAATTTTGATGAGGCCAATGGTTATGTAAATTCGTTGTCTGCGGCGATTGATACAAGCAATCATTCCATGCAGGACATTGCCACGAATGTGGAAAATACAGCGAAGGCATTGTTTGAACAGTCCCAGATGTGTCAGGGGATTCAGAGCAATACAGAAAATGCAAAAAAACAGACGGACATTATGGCCGAGGCGTCGGGAAAAGCCTTGGAAGAGGTGGCTCAAGGTGCCATCGCCGTGGAGCAGTTACACAGTCATGCTCAAAATGTAGAGAAGGATAACCAAGAGACGGTAGAATATGTAACGGCATTGAATGAGAGAACAAAAGAAGTTGCCAATATCCTTGGTACGATTGTGAGCATTTCCAGCCAGACAAATCTGTTGGCGTTGAATGCGTCCATTGAAGCTGCGCGAGCAGGTGAAGCCGGTAAGGGGTTTGCCGTGGTTGCAGATGAGATTCGTGAATTGTCTGAACAGACGCAGGCGGCCACAGAAAATATCACAGAGATCTTGAGATCGCTTGGTGAAGATGTGGACAGTGTTACAGCAAGCGTAGGGCATTCGGTGGAAATTATAGGGCAACAGAATCACTTAATCGAAGAGACAAAAGCCAAATTCGAATCCATTGATAAAAGTGTAAATGGATTGATGATTACGATTCGAGATTTCCAGCAAGTAATTGGCGATATTACAGATTCTGCAAGTGTAATTGCAGATGGTATTACAGGTTTGTCTGCCAATAGTGAGGAAGTGGCAGCAGCAGCGGATGAAGGAGCTCATCTCATGACCGGTGCGGTGGATAATATGGGACGTGTAGATGTGACATTGACAAATATTTATAATCTTGCACAAGAATTGCAGGAAAGATAGAAAAATGTGTAAAAGGAAATGGGGCTGTCGCACTAAGAAAGTCCTAAATTAAAAAGAAGAAACTATAAATCGACTCGAAGCATAAGTATTCGCATTGCGAATAAAAGCTTCTCGCTGATTTATAGTTTCTTCTTTTTACATACACTTCCTTAGAGTGTCAGCCTTCAAAAAACACAAAACCCGGACTTCGAAAAATCCGGGATTTATGGTAAAATTAATGTATGACCAAACACATTAAATTACAAAAAGATTATACCTTAAATTCGGGAAGTTATCAATTAAAACTTCCACTAAATATGGAACGTATGATCCCGGTTGATGATTCGGTACGGTTGCTAAGTCAGTTTGTGGAGGAGATGGATTTATCAGAATTATATTCGACGTATTTCCGAGTTCGGAAAAATCAGGCAACACCACGTCAGATGCTAAAAATCATGCTGTATGCTTACATGAATCACAGATATTCGTCAAGAGACATTGAAACCTCATGCAAAAGGGATATTAATTTCATGTTTCTTTTGGAAGATTCTCCGGCACCGGATCATGCTACGATTGCTCGTTTTCGTACATTGCACTTTGCACAGTGTTCCGAGGAAATGTTGGCAAAAGTATCTAACATTCTTCATGAGTTGGGGGAAATTTCGGGCAGGGAAATTTTCATAGATGGAACAAAGATTGAAGCATGCGCCAACAAATACACCTTTGTATGGAAAAAAGCTGTTACTAAAAACTTAGACAAACATTTACAGAAAATAGCGGATTTTGTGCAAGAGTGTGAAGAATTGTATGGAATTAAACTGATTTACAAAAATCAGGTAAAGTTACATCATATAAAGAAGTTACGCAAGAGATTGTATAAAATAAAGCAAGAAGAAAACATTGAGTTTGTTCATGGTATTGGAAAACGAAAAACTCAGTTGCAAAAGTCAATTGAGCAGCTTGACGGGTACATTTCTCGCCTAAAAGATTATACGAATAAAATCTATAAATGTGGGGCTAGAAACAGTTATTCTAAGACAGATGAAGACGCTACTTTTATGCGAATGAAAGAGGACGCAATGCTGAATGGCCAGTTGAAACCGGCATATAATTTACAGCATGGCGTTGATTCGGAATACATTACATGGCTTACGATTGGTCCGCAGCCAACAGATACAACGACATTAATCCCCTTCTTGAAAAGTGCCGAAAAGCATTTAGATTTTAAGTATTCAAAAATCGTAGCAGATGCAGGGTATGAAAGTGAAGAGAATTATCTGTGGATGGAAGAAAATGGGCAGATCTCATTTATCAAACCGGCTAATTATGAGATATCAAAGACCAGAAAGTACAAGAATGACATCAGTCGGATTGAAAACATGGAATACGACAAAGAAATGGATTGTTATACATGTAAGAACAATAAAAAGCTGACAGTTGAGAGAGTTCTTACCAGAACAACAAAGACAGGCTATCGAAGTGAAAAAACGATCTACAAATGCGAAGATTGTTCCAACTGTCCCCATAAAGAAAAGTGTATCAAGGGGAATAACTGGAAAGTACCTTTGAATGAACGTACAAAACGCTTGGAAACTTCAAAATTATTTATGAAACAACGAGAAGAAGATTTGGCTCGAATTACCAGTGAAGAAGGCTGTAGACTTAGGATGAATCGAAGTATACAGGTAGAAGGTTCGTTTGGGAACATAAAACAGGATATGGGATTTCGGAGATATATGTGCCGTGGAAAGGTAAATGTTCTTGCTGAAAGTATCTTATTGGCAATGGCGTATAATATAAATAAGTTACACCACAAAATTCAGTCTGGTAAAACGGGAAAACATCTGTATGAATTGAAATCTGCATAAAGGGGATGATTCTTCTTTACCCTTTTGTTTTTGTACCCATTTTTACACTGACAACATTTTTGATTGCTAAAAATAGAAAAGTATACGGAAAAGGGACCGTCTGCACTAGCGATTTTTAATCGCTAGTGCGACAGCCCCATTATTTTCGTTAACTTATTTTAAGTTTTCCAACAACATGACAGGGATTCGTAAGTTTCCTGTACCAATTCCCATTTCGATGTCAGGTTTGTTATCACCGTGAAAATCTGAACCACCCGTGATGAATAGATCATATTCTTCAGCAAGCTTACGGACAAATGCTTCGTCGGTGCCGTGATTGCGTGAATATAACGCTTCGATACCACAGATGCCACTGGCCTTCAATGTTTCCAGCATGTGTCGAATCTCGCTTACGGAGAGCTTGTACAGCAGTGGATGGGCCAGAACTGGGATACCACCCGCGTGTTTAATTAAGTTGATGGCAGCTTCCGGTGTGAGATATTCACGATTTACAAAATATGGACTGTCGGTTGCAAGACAAGTCTTGAACGCAGCGTCCAGAGAAGGAACGCCTCCATTTTGTAAAAGCAATTTTGCAAAATGTGCACGAGTCAAAATCATATCGCCAAATTTTTCGGTCAATTCTTGATAAGTAATAGGGTATCCGGCGTTGTTGAGATTTTCGCACATTTTCTTGTTTCGATTGTCTCGTTCTTCCGCAACTTTCTGTAATGTCGTCACAAGAGTTTCGTCGGTATGATCAATATTATAACCGAGGATGTGAATTTCGACATTCTTGCTTGCGCTGACTGGGTATTGGCAAGAAAGCTCCACACCAGGGATCACCTGAATGTGATTGTCCAGCTCTTCCGCTTTTTTTAGCGCTCGAGCCACGCCGTCTACGGTGTCGTGGTCCGTAAGAGCAAAAGCCACCAAGTCATTTCTTATGCCACGCAAGACAAGTTCTTCCGGTGTTAACGTTCCGTCGGAACAGTTGGAATGAACATGCATATCGATGTAGCGCATAATGTATTACCTTGACCTTTCTATAAATAAATTCCTATACGAGTCACATTATATCATAGGCATAAGTAAATTGTAAGTGTCATATACTAAAATAATTGAGAAAAATCAATAAAATTTGGGAGGAAAGGGATGAAGGGGAACGGAAAAGTTGTTCAAATGATAAAAAGTGTGGGGATTGCATATATTCTGACGGCGCTCATACTGCTGGTTTTCTCATTTATTATGTATAAGATGAAAATATCGATTCAGGGGGCGAATATAGGAATTCTTTTGACTTACATTATTTCTTGTCTTGTAGGTGGATTTGTATTTAGTGGCGCGGTTTCGGAAAAAAAGTACTTAGGAGGTGGATTTTTTGGTGTCATTTATTTCTTAATTGTATATTGCGTTAGTGCTGTGTGGAATCAAAGTCTTGCGGTAGCTATGCCAGGTATCCTGACTACATTTTTAATCTGTGTGTTTACGGGAATGTTGGGAGGAATGCTACGGTCAGGACTGCGATAAAGGTTGAATATTGACCATTGAAATATCTTGATGGGTATGCTATACTAAGAATATTCCAAGCGATATGCTAATTGTAGAAAGGAAGACGATTATGAAAAGAATTAAAACTCTTACAACAAAAAATTTGAAAGATACTGTTAAGACAGGTGGATGTGGTGAGTGCCAGACTTCTTGTCAGTCTGCATGTAAGACATCTTGTACAGTTGGAAACCAGAGCTGTGAGAATAAATAATTAACAGTGTAAATGACAATTTCACTACAGAGTCGTTTGTAGTGAAGACGGGTATAGCAATGGAGGGCTTGTTAGATTGGGTGCAATCTGGCAAAGTCCTTTCTGCACGTTAGGCTCAAGCCGTGCACTCCTAGGCAAGAACCCATATTTGTGCCAGTACAAATATATGGGTTCTTGCCTAGGAGTATAGGGCGTAGCCCGTGACGATGAGCCTGCGAAGCAGGCGAAGAGTGGCGTGATTAATGGAGTTACATATAAGATTGATTCAATGAGAAAGAGGAAAAATAGAAATGATTCATCAATATAAAAATAATGGTTATAATATAGTTTTGGATGTAAATAGTGGTTCTGTTCATGTGGTAGATGATGTAGCGTATGACGTAATTGCGCTTTATGAAAAGACAGATCGTGAAGAGATTACAAGACAGATTTGTGAGAAATATAAAGAAGAAGGCTTGACAGCAGAGGAACTTTCCGAGCTTTATGATGATTTGGAAGAAATGAAGCAGGAAGGTGTGCTTTTTACAGAAGACACATACAAAGACGGTGTCATTGACTTTAAGAAAAGACAGACAGTAGTGAAGGCGTTTTGCCTGCACATTGCACATGCGTGTAATTTGTCTTGTCGTTATTGTTTTGCTGGAGAAGGCGAGTATCGTGGTGACCGTTCCATGATGAGCTATGAGGTAGGGAAAAAAGCGCTTGATTTTTTGGTGGCCAACTCCGGTAGTCGTCGTAACCTTGAGGTGGATTTCTTTGGTGGAGAACCATTGATGAATTTTGATGTGGTAAAACAACTTGTGGCATACGGAAGAAGTTTGGAAGAAAAGCATGACAAGCATTTTCGTTTTACGTTGACCACCAATGGTGTGCTTTTGGACGATGATATCATCGAGTTTGCCAATAAAGAAATGGACAACATCGTACTTAGCATCGATGGAAGAAAAGAAGTACATGATCACATGCGTCCAAACAAGAATGGCGATGGAAGTTATGACATGATTATCGATAAATTCAAAAAAGTAGCAGAGAGTAGAAATCAGTCTCGTTACTACGTGCGCGGAACATTTACCCATTACAATCTGGACTTTGTGGAGGACGTGCTTCACTTGGCAGATCAGGGATTTGAGCAGATTTCAGTGGAGCCGGTAGTGGCAGGACCAGAAGAACCATACGCCATTCGTGAAGAGGATATCCCTGTAATCTGTGAGGGGTATGACCGTCTCGCAAAAGAGATGATTGAGAGAGAGAAAGCGGGAAAAGGATTTACCTTCTTCCACTACATGCTGGATCTGTCCGGTGGTCCTTGTGTATATAAGAGATTGTCTGGTTGTGGTTCTGGTACAGAGTATTTGGCGGTGACACCATGGGGGGATTTGTACCCATGTCACCAGTTTGTGGGAAATGAAGATTTCCTTTTGGGAAATGTGGATGAAGGAATCGTAAATACACAGACTCGCGACGAATTTAAGCTTTGCAATGTGTATGCGAAAGAAGAGTGTCGTAATTGTTTTGCGAAGTTTTATTGTAGTGGTGGATGTGCGGCCAATGCCTTTAATATGCATCAGGACATCAATCAGCCATATGAGATTGGCTGTGAGCTTCAGCGAAAACGTGTGGAGTGTGCGATCATGATGAAAGCAGCGCTTGCGCCAGAAGAATAGAAAAATGTGAATTATGTGTTAACTTTACAAAAAATGTTTGAAAATTGTGGGAATGCGTTTATAATAGAATTAGGTACGTTTACGTAGTCATGAGTTTTCGTACGTTGGAGATAAGAAAGGAGATTGTCATGGACATCGGAATAGATTTGGGAACAGCCAGTATACTCGTATATGTAAAAGGAAAAGGGGTTGTTCTGAAAGAGCCAAGCGTGGTTGCGTTTGACCGAGATAAAAACGGAATCAAAGCCATTGGTGAAGAGGCGAGATTGATGCTTGGCCGTACACCTGGAAATATCGTTGCAGTACGTCCGCTTCGTCAGGGCGTTATTTCTGATTATACCGTTACTGAAAAAATGTTAAAGTATTTTATTCAGAAAGCAGTTGGAAAGCAACGTTTTCGTAAGCCACTGATTAGTATCTGTGTACCAAGTGGTGTTACGGAAGTGGAGAGAAAAGCAGTAGAAGATGCCGCTTTTCAGGCAGGTGCAAGAGATGTAAAAATCATTGAAGAGCCAATTGCCGCAGCAATTGGTGCAGGTATTGATATTGCAAGACCTTGTGGAAATATGATTGTAGATATCGGTGGTGGTACATCGGACATCGCAGTAATTTCTCTTGGAGGTACGGTTGTAAGTACGTCTATTAAGATTGCAGGTGATGATTTTGATGACGCTATCGTAAGATATATGAGAAAGAAACACAATCTGTTGATTGGAGAAAGAACAGCAGAGGATATAAAAATTCGCATCGGTTCGGCGTATCCACGTCCAGAAGTAGAAGAGATGGATGTTCGAGGAAGAAACCTCGTAACGGGTCTACCAAAGACCATTACCGTTACTTCTCAGGAGACAGAGGAAGCGTTGAAAGATACGACATTGCAGATTGTAGAGGCGGTACACAGTGTACTGGAGAAGACACCACCAGAATTGGCTGCGGATATTGCAGATCGTGGTATCGTCTTGACAGGAGGCGGAAGTCTTTTGTATGGTCTGGAAGAGTTGATCGAAAGTAAGACAGGCATTACAACCATGACAGCCGAGGAGCCAATGACCGCAGTGGCAATCGGTACTGGTAAGTATGTGGAGTTCCTGGCTGGCAATTCAGATGCGAAGTAAGCGATAAAGGAGGAAAGCCTATGCTAAGAGGTCTTTACACTTCGTGGACAGGGATGGCAAACGAACAGAAACGATTGGATGTGATTTCCAATAACCTGGCGAATTCAGCCACTGTTGGCTACAAGCAGGAGAGCGTGAGTAGCCAATCCTTTGATAAAATGTTAACCCTTAAGATACGAGATGGCTCACAGGCGTATCACAATCAGGCAATTGGAACTATGAGCCTGGGCGTGAAGGTTGGTGAGGTATATACGGATTATTCTCAAGGCTCTGTACGAAATACAGGTTCGCAGTTGGACGTGGCACTGAGTGGTAGTGGATTTTTTACCATTCATTATACCAATTCTAAGGGACAGGTATCGACACGGTATACGAGAGATGGAAGCTTCCAACTGACCAAAGATGGTTTTTTGGTGGATTCGGAAGGAAATAAAGTACAGGGCGCAGGTGGTGACATCAAGATTAATCCAAATGCCAAGACAATTTCCATTGACCGAGACGGAAGCATAACCGTAGACGGAGTCGTTACGGATCAGTTGAAGATAACGGACTTTACCGATTATGATTACATAGTGAAAGTCGGCGATAACATGTATGCGGTAGTGGATGGTGCGACGGAAAAACAAGCAGACGCAACGGTGCTACAAGGATATACGGAACAATCAAATGTTAATGTTGTGTCGGAAATGGTCGATATGATTACTATAACAAGAGCATACGAGGCCAATCAGAAAGTGATTAAGGCGATGGACAGCATGATGGATAAGGCTGTCAATCAAGTAGGTAGACTAGGATAAGCCGTTTTCTGATAAATTGTAGAAAAAGGTAAGGAGGAAAAAGGTATGATGCGTTCACTTTGGACTGCAGCATCAGGAATGATTGCGCAGCAGACAAACTTGGATACGATTTCTAACAATCTGTCCAATATTAATACAACAGGTTATAAAACAGAGGCCGTAAATTTTAAATCTTTGCTTTATCAGACGTTGCAGGGAAGATCTTATGATAGCACTGGCGCACCAAAGCCAGTAAGTGCTCAGGTGGGACTTGGTGTAAGAGCAGCTGCCATTGTGTCGGATTTTTCTCAAGGTGCTTTGTTAGAATCAAACGGAGCCTTTGATTATGCCATTCAGGGGGAAGGCTTTTTCCGTATACAGTTAGAGGATGGAAGCATTGGTTATACAAGAAATGGTAAGCTCAATGTGTCGGTTACAGAAGATGGTATGGCGTTGACGGATATGGATGGACATCCCGTATTGGATATGAATGGAAATGCCATTACCTTTGAAAAAGAGATTGAGTCATCGAAACTTTCAGTGGATCAGTATGGTAATTTCATGTATCCGGATGAAACGGGTAATGCACAACAGATGGGAATTCAGATTAGTTTGGCGTACTTCCCAAATGCAGCGGGGTTGGAGCGTAGTTCCAATACGATTTTGAAGGAGTCCCCTGCTTCGGGTGTGCCAACTACGTACTCAGCAGACCAACTTGGAGCTAAAATTGTTTCTGGATATTTGGAAGGATCCAATGTGCAGGCTGTGGATGAGATGGTTAATATGATTACCGCGCAGCGTGCATATGAAATGAATTCGAAAGCAATTACTGCATCGGACGAGATGCTTCAGCAGGCAAATAACTTGCGTGCATAGTACATAGGAGGTGACAGAGATGTCATTATCGGTGAGTGATCTTTATAGTGGATTAGGAAGTTCATCCATCAGTGCAGATGCATTGTCCCAGACAGCATCGATGAATAAACTGACCAATCAGATCAACGGCGCAGAAACGGACGAGGAAATGATGTCTGCCTGCGAAGAATTTGAAGTATATCTTCTTCAGAAAATGTTTCAGTCCATGGAAGAGAGTGCTAAGATTTTTAGTGAAGAGGAAGAAGAAGGAAATGAATATGTAGATATGTTCAGTGACAACATGTATCAGGCAATGGCAGAAAACATGGTGTCTTCTGGGCAGGGGCTTGGCATCGCGCAGACATTGTATGAGTCTATGGCGAGAAATGGTGCTGTGACAATACCAACAGAGTCGGAAGACTTGTGATGCAGAAGGCAAAATAAAAGCAAACGATAGCGTCCCTTTGGGGCGCTATTTCTGACTTGCATGCCCCGCAGGGGTGGAGGAAGGAAAAGAGGAACAACATGGAAGAGAGAAGTGGATATGTAGAGCATATCATTTACCGCAATGCAGAAAATGGATATACCGTATTTGAGTTTGTGTGTGAAGACCAGGGAGAAGAGGTTTTGGAAACTTGCGTCGGCACTTTCCCTTTTATTAATGAAGGGGAATACATGACACTGTACGGAAGCATGGTGAAACATCCTACTTATCAGGAGCAGTTTAAGGTGGAAAAAAGTGAGAGTAGGGATCCAGACGATACCGTTTCCATGCAGCGGTATCTTGCTTCCGGTGCCATAAAAGGAATTGGAGGCGGTTTGGCAAAGCGTATTACGGATTTATTTGGAGAGAAAACATTTGAAATCATAGAGAAAGAGCCGGAGCGCTTAAGTGAAGTGAAGGGGATTAGCGAAAAGAAAGCCATGGACATTGCTTCGCAGTTTGAGGAGAAGAGAGAAATGCGAAATGCGCTGGTGTTCTTGCAGCAGTATGGCGTTAGCAATCAACTGGCTGTGAAGATTTATCAGACTTATCGCGAAGAAATGTATGGAATTGTAAAACACAACCCATATAAACTGGCAGAGGATATCCGAGGCGTGGGATTTAAGGTGGCAGATGGTATTGCAATGCGGACGGGACTGGATCCGGATTCGGATTTTCGAATTCGGGCGGGAATTCAGTACGTGTTGGGACTTGGTAGTAACACGGGTTATGTATATATGCCAGAAGAACTGCTGATACGAAATTGTGTGGAGTTTCTGGGGGCGGGCGTGGATCGCCTAATGACGATTTTGGATGAGATGGAGATTGATAAAAGTATCGTTCGAGATGGGGAAAAGGTGTACTTGCCCACTTTGTATTATAACGAAATGAATTGTGCCAGAATGCTTTTGGATATTGGAAATGTGCGGACTAAGTATAATGTGGCGTTGGACGATACCATAGCAGAACTCCAGAAACGTTCAGGTATTGAGTTAGACGGACAGCAGGTACTGGCGGTACAAGAGTCCATGCAACACGGACTTTTGGTTATAACTGGTGGTCCGGGTACGGGAAAAACCACAACGATTAACATGATTATTCAGTTGTTGGAAGCTACGGGGCAAAGTATTTTGCTGGCAGCACCTACAGGACGAGCAGCAAAGCGAATGAGCGAAACCACGGGAAGAGAAACTCAGACCATTCATCGTTTGTTGGAATACAATGGCGCAGGCATGGCGGAAAATGACGAGGGATTTGAACGGGAGAAAGAATCCGCAAGTATGTTTGAACGAAATGAATGGAACCCATTGGAAACGGATGTGGTTATCATTGACGAGATGTCCATGGTGGATATTTATCTATTTACCAGTCTGTTGAAGGCGATTTCTGTGGGGACACGTCTTATTCTTGTGGGAGATGTGAACCAGTTGCCAAGTGTGGGGCCGGGAAATGTATTGAAAGACATTATTCGGTCCGGGTGCTGTAGTGTGGTGAAGTTGGATCGGATTTTTCGCCAGGCAGCAGAAAGCGATATTGTAGTCAATGCCCATAAGATTAATAAAGGAGAGAACATTGCGCTGGACAACAAGAGCAAGGACTTTTTTTGTTTGGAAAAAGGAGATCCCCATGGGGTGCAGGAAATCATGCTTTGGCTGGTGCGGGATAAAATGCCAAAATACACCGATTGTACGGCTTTTGATGTGCAAGTTCTAACGCCGATGAAAAAGGGCGAGTTGGGCGTGATTCGTTGCAATCAGATACTTCAGAAATATTTGAACCCGCCAGAAAACGGGAAGGCAGAACTAGAACTTCATGGAAGTATATTCCGTGAAGGAGACAAGGTGATGCAGATTAAGAACAATTATCAGATGCCGTGGCGTATCGAAGGGTTTCATGGTGTACTAATTGAAGAAGGAACCGGCGTTTTTAATGGGGATTGTGGAATGATTCAAAGCATTGATTTATATAATAAAGAGTTGACGGTGGCGTTTGACGAAGAGAAATTAGTGACCTATGGCATGGGAGATATGGATGAGTTAGAACTTGCTTATGCCATTACGATACACAAGTCTCAAGGAAGTGAATACCCGGCGGTGGTGATTCCGCTTTTGGGAGGACCGCAAGTGTTGATGAATCGTAATCTCCTCTATACGGCGGTAACCCGTGGAAAGAAGTGCGTTACGTTGGTAGGAAGCAAGCAGGCGGTGCAGAATATGATTGCCAACGAGTCGGAACAGAAACGCTACTCTACTCTTGAAATACGGTTAAAAGAATTGCAAAATGAGTGATTTTTTGGTAAAATATTGGTGAGCGACAGATGTGGGAAGGAGGCGTGATTGCGCGATTCGATTTTAGGATTCCTATATCCTGAAAAATGTATTGTATGTCACAAGATTCTTACCGGATCGTCAAAAATTGGAATGTGCGGAAGCTGCCGTAAGAACATTTCGGTTCTAACAGAACCGCGGTGTAAAAGATGTTCAAAACCAGTACCGTACATGGAAATGGAACGATGTGAGGATTGTCAGCAAAGATCTTTTCTAGTGGAAAGGGGATATGCCTTATATTCTTACGATGAGGATATGAGACGTGCAGTCCGTAATTTTAAGTATGAAGGGGAACTTTCTGGTGGACGGTATTTTGCTGGAGAGTTGGTACGGTGTTATGGTGCATGGATACGACAAATTGCACCAGATGCAATCATACCAGTTCCGATACATAGCAATCGAAGAAGATTTCGTGGGTTTAACCAGGCAGAGTATATGGCTGAAATCGTCGGCAGAGAATTGGGGATACGTGTACCGGTGAAATATTTGATTCGGACAGGAGATACGGCACCACAGAAAAGTCTGGACGTCAAAGGACGGATTGAAAATCTGAGAAAAGGATTTTCGGTGCAGAGACCAGACAAGGTGTACGATACAGTTCTTCTCCTTGATGATATTTACACCACGGGAGCGACGTTGGAGGCTTGTGCCATGGCGTTAAAAGAAGTGGGGACGAAGCGAATTTATTTTTTGTGTCTTTGTATTGGAGTACAGTAGATGCGGTATAACAATGTTTTTATATGGTGCGTGCAGACGCGAAAAAGGAGGTTATCATATGGAGGTTATTACATGTAAGTCATGCGGGAAGCTTTTTAATTATATTCAGGGGGATCGCATTTGCGCTACCTGTAAGAAAGCGCAGGATGAGAAGTTTACAGAGGTAAAACGATATGTGTATGATCATCCTCGAATTGAGATGAATGAGCTTTCGGAGGCTATGGAAGTGTCGATTCGACAGATTAAGCGTTGGATTCGTGAGGAGCGTTTGAGCTTTGCAGACGATTCGCCAATTGGTATTGAATGCGAGAATTGTGGAACCACGATTAAGACTGGTCGTTTTTGTAGAACATGCAAAGATAAGCTTTCCAATGGTTTGCGAGAAGCAGCCGGTCTCAATAAGAATATCACGTCTGCAACCACGAATAAGCGTGCTGCTACGGAAAATAAAATGCGCTTTTTGGATTAAGGTGCGTGAGACATGGAGGCAATATATGTATGACAGTATTATAGTTGGTTGTGGTTTTGCAGGGGCAGTGGCAGCGAGAGAGCTGGCAGAGAAAAAAGGGAAACACGTATTGATTCTGGACTCTCGTGATCACGTTGGCGGAAATTGTTACGACCGCTACGATGAGTACGGGGTGCTGATTCATCAATATGGACCACACATTTTCCATACCAACAGCAAACAAGTTTATGAGTATCTTTCTCGTTTTACGGATTGGTATGAATTTAGTCATAAGGTAGTGGGAAATGTACATGGAAAGGAACTTCCGATTCCATTCAACTTGAATACGCTAGAAATGGTATATGGAGATCGTGCGCCAGAGTTGGAACAGAAGTTGGTGGCACAGTTTGGAGAAGGAGCTAGAGTGCCGATTCTTGAACTAATGAATCATGAAGACGCGGATCTCAAAGAAATTGCTAATTTTGTATATGAAAATATTTTTCTGAAATATACCATGAAGCAGTGGGGGAAATCCCCGAAGGAAATTGATCCGGCGGTATCTGGCCGAGTGCCGGTGCTTCTAAGTAGAGATGATCGGTATTTTCAAGATGCGTATCAAGGCATGCCGTTGGAGGGATATACGGCATTGTTTGAGAAGTTGCTTGACCATGAGGGAATTGATGTTCGTTTGAATTGCCAGGGAAAAGACGTGTTACGCTTGGATTTGGAAGAAGGTACAATTTCTTTTGAAGATGAAGTGTTTGATGGCGAAGTGATTTTTACCGGAGCATTGGATGAATTTTTTGACTGCTGCTATGGACGTTTGCCATACCGTTCTTTGGATTTTTGTTTTGAACATTACGACAAAGCCTTTTTCCAAAGCCATGGCGTGGTTAATTATACGGTAAGTGAGGATTTTACACGAATTACAGAGTTCAAATATCTGTCTGGCCAAATGGAAAAAGAGGATACCACCATTGTCAAGGAGTATCCGATGGCGTATTCGGGGAAAGAAGGCGAGATTCCTTACTATGCTATCAACAATCCGGAAAATGATGCGTTGTTTGAAAAGTATCGTGGGTTGGTGGAGAAGATTCCAAACTTCCATTTGTTAGGAAGATTGGCAGAATACAAATATTATAATATTGATGCCATCGTTGAGAGGGCATTGGAATTGGCAGAGAGGATATAGGGCGAAGAAATGAAGATATTGAGTGTTGCGATTCCGTGCTATAATTCGCAAGATTATATGCGGAATGCAGTAGAAAGTGCACTGGTGGGTGGAGAAGATGTAGAGATACTGATTATCAATGATGGTTCCACCGATGATACCGCGCGGATTGCAGATGAACTGGAACGAGAGCATCCAGGTATCGTGCGAGCAATCCATCAGAAAAATGGTGGACACGGTGAGGCGGTCAATGCGGGACTTCGGAATGCCAAAGGTCTGTATTACAAAGTGTTAGATAGCGATGATTGGTTTGAGCGAGAGTCACTGATTAAGATATTAGAACAGCTTCGCCGATTTATCCGTCAGGGACAACTGGTGGATATGTTGCTGGCGAATTATGTATACGAAAAGCCAAGCGAGAGAAAGCATAAGGCGATTCGCTATGATGGAGTGTTTCCGCAAGAGAAGATATTTGATTGGAGCGACGTGAAGAAATTTCGCGTGAGCCAGAATATATTGATGCATTCGGTGATTTACCGAACTCAGTTGTTATTGGACTGTGGTTTGAAACTGCCAAAACATACTTTTTATGTAGATAATATTTTTGTGTATGTACCACTTCCGCATGTAAAGAGCATGTATTATATGAATGTGGATTTGTATCGATATTTTATCGGACGTGAAGACCAATCCGTCAACGAGCAGATTATGATTAGCCGAATTGATCAGCAAATAAAAGTGAATAAAATCATGATCGACGCATATGATCTTACAAAACTTCGGAATAAAAAATTGCGAGATTACATGGTAAAATATCTTGCTATGATGATGACGGTTAGTTCGGTGTTTCTCATTAAAGAAGACTCCGAAGAAAGCCTTAAGAAGCGAACAGAACTGTGGCGTTATTTGAAAAAAGCCAGTAAGGGAACATACCGTCTGGTGAATAAGCAAGTGCTTAGCAAGCCGATGCAGTTCCGAGGAAAAGCAGGAAGAAAAATGATCGTATGGGGATACAATATCTCTAGAAAAATGTACGGCTTCAACTAGCGCGAAAGCTACGAGCAGCGCTAAAAATAGAAGAGACCT
>JAZNJZ010000016.1:0-1781 GCA_045578325.1 Eubacterium sp. | reverse complement strand
AGATGAGAGTCTGATGGAAAATCATCTAACCCGTCCGGAGATTGCAGAGGCTTTGGAGGATGGCGTAGGTAAAACGATTCGAAAATCAGACACATTAGACACGAATACCTATTATTATGCGTCCAGACTAGAGGATGGTACCGTTCTTCGTGTAGCTGTTCGGGCAGATAATTCCATGAGTATTTTCTTAAGTGCATTGCCACTGGTCTGTGTTATCATCAGTGTGATCATTTTTATCTGTATTTTTGTGGCGGACTTTCTGACCAAGAGTATTACCCAGCCTATTAAAACGCTCACGGACAACATCTCTCAAAAAGGGGAATCCGCCAACAAGGATAAAGTGTATCAGGAACTAAAACCTTTTGTGGATACCATTCGTATGCAACACGAAAATATCTTAAGGTCTGCCAAGATGCGACAAGATTTTACTGCGGCAGTTTCCCATGAACTAAAGACACCACTTACCGCCATCAGTGGTTACGCGGAGCTTATTGAGAATCGAATGGTTTCTCCTGATCAGGAGGCGAAATTCGCCGGGGAAATTCGGAAGAATTCCCATAGACTTTTGACCCAAATTAATGATATTATTCGCTTGTCGGAATTGGACAATTCACAGGAAAATGTGGAGATGGAGCCGGTGGAATTATATGCGCTGGCGGCGGAATGTGAGCAAAATCTGACTATCAATGCCACAAAGCGGGGCATTTCCTTTACTTTGGCAGGTACGGAGTGTATCATTCAAGGCAATCGGGATTTATTACGGGAACTGATTGAAAATCTATGTGAAAATGCAATACGTTATAATAACGAAGGTGGAACCGTACGCCTTTTCGTGGGAAAAGACGGCGGAAAGTCGGTCCTGATTGTAGAGGATGACGGAATCGGAATCCCAAAAAGTCAACAAAAACGAGTATTTGAGCGATTCTATCGTGTGGATAAAAGCCGTTCCAGAGAAACCGGCGGAACGGGCCTGGGTCTTGCGATTGTAAAGCATATCGTAGGGATTCATGGAGCCACCATTCATCTGGAAAGTGAAGTGGGAACAGGTACGAAAATCAGGGTAGAATTCTAGGAGGAACATTATGTATCAGGAAGTATCACAACTGCTTATGTATGGTGATTTAAAAGAGGATGAAATATTATATCGGATGGGAGAAATTTTTGCCCGATATAAAAGCGGAAATTATAATCCTACAGAGCTTATCCGAGATATCAACACTCAGGTAAAACATCTGCTTAAGGTGGCGACAGATTATGGATTTGATGAAAATCTGTGGCAGAACTACCTTACTTTTTTTCTGATGATGAATGAGAATCCTTTTAGTATGACCTGCGAGAAAAATGGTGCAAGCGAAGGAAGTGTAAACAATTTTGTGGAGAATGATTTTCGCATTTTTAAATCCTTGTTTGATTACGATTTTTCTGCGATAGAACGAGACTTGGGTATTTGCTGTTTTTCCCAGTTGTGCAACTATAAGGCGATTGTGAAAAAAGAATTGATGTATAACAAGAATGTCAGTGAAAAAGTAAGAAGCTTAAGCCGTAAACTAGCGGGCACAAAGGATGAAAAGGAATTCTTTGCGGTGGTTACCGGATTTTACAAGGACTACGGAGTAGGGATGTTTGGTATGAACAAGGCTTTCCGTATCGAAGAAAATCCGGTCGGCGGCATTACCTTTAAACCAATCAACAACATGGATGCGGTGGTATTAGATGACCTCATCGGTTATGAGATACAGAAGAAAAAGCTGGTAGATAATACAGAGGCCTTCGTCAAGGGG
>JAZNJZ010000015.1:0-16442 GCA_045578325.1 Eubacterium sp. | reverse complement strand
AGCAGAAGGCTTGATTTTCTTTGCCATTTCTACCACGCGATTGTCATAGAAGTAAAGTCCAGTTACACAATAATTTGACTTCGGATGTTCTGGCTTCTCTTCGATGGAGATCGCTTTTCCATTGGCATCAAATTCTACGATGCCAAAGCGTTCGGGATCATCTACATAATATCCGAAGATCGTAGCGCCTTCTTCCTGGGAAGCAGCGGTGCGAAGATGATTGCTAAGACCGCTTCCATAGAAGATATTGTCACCGAGAACCATGGCACAAGAATCGTCGCCAATAAAGTCTTCTCCGATAAGAAATGCCTGTGCCAATCCATCGGGACTTGGCTGCACTTTGTATTCCAAATGAATACCGAGACTGGAACCGTCTCCCAAAAGACGTTCGAAATTAGGCAAGTCCACAGGAGTTGAGATGATCAAGATATCTCGAATCCCAGCCAGCATCAGTGTGGACAGGGGATAATATATCATCGGTTTGTCGTAAACCGGTAAAAGCTGCTTGGATGTAACCATTGTCAATGGGTACAAACGTGTGCCGGAACCGCCGGCGAGAATAATTCCTTTCATAGTAAGCCTCCGTTTATTGCGCCCCTAAATCTGTACTGTGTAAAGGAGTGCAAATACTGTGTTTCCTTCTATTTTATACCATTCATGGCAGAACGTCAAATGCTTGACAAGAAAAAGCGCGTATAGTAGAATATTATCGTGTAACAAAAGCGTAACATTTCACTTGGAAATCAGGAGTGGATATGGTAAAATTGTCTCTTATTGTTCCTGTATATAATACAGGAATTTATTTACGTAAATGCATCGATAGCATACTAATACAACAACTAAAAGAAATCGAAATTATAGGGGTTGATGATGGCTCCAGTGATGATAGTGTATCGATTTTGTGCGAATATGCGAGAAATGACAAACGTGTGAAAGTGTTTCGGCAAGAGCATGAAGGTGTCAGCTGCGCGAGAAATCGCGGCATTCAGGAAGCGCAGGGAGAATACATTATGTTTGTGGATTCCGACGATTATTTGCTTCCGGGAGTTCTTCACAAGTTATATGATAAGGCGAAAAAGGAAGATGCAGACATCCTTGTATTTCGTGGAAAGACCGATTGTTTTTGGAAGACTGCTCAGTGGACAAGCGAATGCTTTGCTACGCATAACGCAGTGTATAACAGTTTTACACCGGAGATGTTTTTTCAAGAACACGGTGTGCGTCCAGTGATATGGAATAAAGTATTTCGTCGAGAAATGTTGATGGAAAATGAGATATATTTTCAGGAGAAACTAGTCATCGGCGAAGATCAGGCGTTTGATTTTGCGGTATTTCCTGTGGCGAAGAAGATTTGTTTTAGTCGCCGAAAAGCATATTGTTATCGGGTGGCAAGAGAAGGTTCTGCCATGCAGCTGAATGAGGGGAAATTGCGTAAGGCAGAGGCCCATCTGGAAGCAGTACATACCATATGGCAGAGTTGGCAGCGGCATGAAGTGTGTCAGAGTGGTGACGCGCAGTTATGGCAGTATCTTGTGGAATTTCTGTATGCAACTACGATGGAACTAGAGGAGCGCCAAGGATATGCACGAGATGTGATTACGTTTTTGGATGACCATATGCCAAGGGAAATTCTCTTACATGGCGAGGCGGGACGACGGTATGAAGCTCTTAAGTTTCTGGCTTGTGGCGAAGAAGAAAAATGTCATGAATTATTCCCGACGGGGATTCATAAAATAGGCCAACAGTGCCGAAATAATATAAGGTATTTGAGAGAATATGGGGCTCTCGTAATGGGGAAGAAAATCATTTTAAAATTATATCGAGTTTTGATGCGGAGAGGATAAAAAATGAGAGTTGGAGTAATCAGTATTGTGATTCCAGTTTATAATGCAGAGCAGTATTTACGAGAGACACTGGATGCAGTACAACGACAAAGTTATAGAGAATATGAACTATTGCTGATTAACGATGGTTCTACCGACAAAAGTGGTAACATATGTGATGAGTATGCAGAGAAAGACCCGCGTATAAAAGTTTTCCATAGAGAAAATTCTGGCCCTTCAGTGACACGAAATTTTGGTGTAGAGAAGGCAGAAGGAGAATATATTGCATTCGTGGATGCAGATGATGTGATTGATGATAATTATCTTGAAGTATTGCATCAAAATATGAATCAGTATGAGGCGGATTTGGTTCTTTGTGATTATGAGCGATTTTATGAGGATGACTTAGAGAGAAAAGTTCATTATCGAAACAGCATTTACAGTGTCGCGATTGCAAAAAGCAAGGCAGAATTGGCCAATGTATTTAAGAACCCATCCACCAATCTTTTCGGTGTGGCAATCTGGGGAAAACTGTACAAAGCAGAAATCATCAAAAAGCATGGAGTACGTTTTCCAGAAGACGTTAGTTATGAGGAAGATTGTTGCTTTAATATCCAATATTATGATTATGTGGATACCACTGTATTTACCAGTGAAACGGTCTATCATTATCGTCAGATGAAGGAATCCTTGTCAAAGGTGTATCGAGCAAATACCTATGGGGACTTGGTGAATGGTTTTAACAAACGTAAGGAATTTGCAAAGAAAATTGAGATGAATGAGCTTGATATGAGGAAGTTGGATACCATATTTATGATTGCAACCATCAACAATTATAAAAAAATAGCCATGACAGACATGTCATTTTCGGAGAAGAGACAAGCGTATAAAGATACACTGAGTCATAAAGAAGCGAAGGAAGTTTTTGCTAATGTGAATCTGTCTCCGAATCGACTTACTAGATGGATTACAAAGTTAAGTCGAAAGGAAAATATTTTTTTATTAGCAGTGTTATTGGAAGCGTGGGATTTTAAAAGAAGATTCCGTTAAAAATGGCAGACGAGAGAAATGGAGATAGGAAGAAATGAAAATTGGAATTATAACCTTCCATTTTCCTTATAACTGCGGTGCGGTATTGCAATGCACCGCATTACAGACAAAGTTGGAAAAGTTAGGACATAAAGTAGACGTGGTAAATTATCGACCACATTATCATCAGTATCGTTATACGCCGTTGAAGAATCCGTTCTTTTACGCGGGCGAGTGTATGAAAAAGAAATATGAAGTAGATCCGATGATTAAGCGTTTTGCACGAGGTGTGATCGGGGCTCTTCGAGTAGTTCACTCTTGGCGAAGTTATAAAATCGTTAAGGTTAGTGATGATAAATTTGAATCGTTTATCAAGAAGTATCTTCATGAGACAAAGGTAATTCGAAGCAATCGAGCATTACGTAAAAAATATCCGAAATGCGATTTGTTTATTAGTGGAAGCGACCAATTATGGAATGCAAAGCTCACTAGAAAGGTGATTGATCCCGCGTATTTGTTGGACTTTGCCAATGATGGCGCAGGACGTATTAGCTATGCGGTAGGCGCGGACTTTACTCATCTTGAACAGGATAAAGAAGAAGTAAAAAACGCGTTATTGCAATTTGATTCCATTTCATTGAGAGAACGTCAATGTTATGATATTATTCGGGAAATGTGTGGAAATCAGGTTCCGATGCACATTGATGTGGACCCAACCTTTTTGCTAAAGGAAGAGGAATACGACGAATTTTGTAGTACGGCTACTTTGGAGAAAGAACCTTACATTTTGACCTATTGTATGCCCAATATATCACAAGCAAAGGTATATAATGCGGCAAAGATTTTGAGCGAAAAAACAGGCTACAAAGTAATAGATATAAATGGAAGTCCTGGACGTGCAAATGCCCAAATCGAAGATCATCGAGTGTGTGGACCGGATGAATTTTTGTGGTATGTAAAACATGCGAAATATGTACTTACCAATTCTTTTCACGGAACAGCATTTTCGGTAACATTTCATAAGCAATTTATGGCGATTCCACATTCCGATACTGGATATCGTGTAACGGAACTTTTGGATCGTTTGGGACTGTCACAACGCCATGTACAGACGGGAATGGCAGCAGCAGACGACATTGACAAAACCATTGATTTTGAAAAGGCAGATGGATTACTAGGTGAATTGCGAGATGAGTCATTGAAGTATCTGACTCAATGCATCGATAAGTATGGAAAGGATTGAGAAACGTGTATACAAAAATACAAAATGTTCAGATATTAGTATCGTTATTAAAACAGCACAACATTAAGCATCTTGTGTTGTCTGCGGGAACGAGACATGTACCATTGGCTCACTCGGTAGAAAATGACGACTTTTTTAAATGTTACTCCGTGGTAGACGAGAGAAGTGCAGGGTACTTTGCTCTTGGTTTGTCCAAAGAATTAGGTGAACCAGTGGCCATTGCCTGTACATCCTCCACGGCAACTTGTAATTATACTCCGGCAATTGCGGAGGCGTATTATCAGAAGGTACCCCTCTTAATACTGACGGGAGATCGTCATCCTTACTTTTTGGATCAGATGGAAGATCAGATGATCAATCAGGTGGATATGTATAAGAATTTCTGTTCCACCTGTGTAAACCTTCCATTTATCGAAAATAGCAGAGATGTGTGGTATTGTACTCGCTTGGTAAATGAGGCGCTTTTGGAGTTGCGACACCATGGAAGTGGCCCAGTTCAGATTAATTTTCCAATCAATCATACGCTGGCGGATATTGCGGATGCTAGTGTGCCGGAATTACCAAAGTATAACAAAATTACAAGAGTGGACGGATATTCCGATGATACGGCATGGAATGAAAAAGTAGAAGAACTGAAACAGGCAAAGCGTATTCTATTCCTGTGTGGTAGTTCTGTGCCATATCCAGAAAGAGTAGTAGAACAGATGGAGCGATTTGCTTCCAAGTACAATTGTGTATTTGCTACTGAACGCTTGTCCAATTTGCATTTCGAGGGAAGTATGGATACGTATCTTTTGGCGGAATCCATGTCCGTTAGTCTGCTTCGAACCATTGCGCCGGACATTGTAATTATTTTTGGGGAAAACTTTGTTTCTCGTTGGAAACCGTTATTTAAAGGAATTACCAATGCATTCAAAAGCTGGGTGATTTCGGAAGAGGGTGTAATCATGGACCCGTTCCGCAACCAGACAGCGATTTTTGAATGCTCCTTATATGAGTTCTTCCATTATTTTAATGAGCATGCGGGAAAGATTAAAAACGACAAGAAGTTGTATAACGATTTCTTGACATATAAAAACAATGTTGTTATTCCGCCGATGGAAGAGTTGTACGAAACAGTTAATAATTTCAAGGTGGAAGATGCCAAGGCAAAGAACTTACCGGCGCCAACAGAAGACATGTTGTTGAATGCAGATACATTGACTGCATTTTCTGCGATGCATGATTTATCACAGAAACTTCCGGATAAAAGCTTGTTACATTTGAGTATATTGAATAGTACTCGTATTATGCAGATGTTTTCATTCGATGAAGAGACAACGGTTTATAGTAATGTAGGTACCGATGGTATCGATGGTTCTATGTCTACATTTTTGGGACAGGCTACGATATCGGAACGCCCTTGCTTTTTGGTAATCGGAGACTTGAGTTTCTTCTATGATATGAATTCCTTGGGAACAAGAAATATCGGAAAGAATGTGCATATTTTGTTGATTAACAATGGTGGTGGAGCGGAATTTTACTTCTCCATGGGACCGGAGATGTTGCCGAATATCGATCTTCACATATCTGCCAGTCATGATAAACGGGCAAAAGAGTGGGTGGAATCCAACGGCATTAAATATATGCATGCGACAACTCAGGAGGAGTATCGAGACATTCTTCCATCCTTTGTAGTGGAGGAAGGACCAGTGGTTCTTGAAATATTCACGGACAAGCAAAAGGACGTGGATGTTTTGAAAGGCTTCCGTAGACGGATTTATCAAGATACCGCAGTTGTTAGTGCGGCGAAAAAAATAGAGAAAATACCAGGTGTTAAGAAAGTACTTGATACCAATGCCGGACAAAAGTTAAAAGGTGGCATTAAAAAGCTACTACAGTAAAGGAGACAAGAAGATGGGTAAGTTAAAGTGGATGATAAAGCGAGCAGGAAAATACATTTTACATGGTGTACCGTCTGTTCCGGTTAATGTTACAATTACACCAGTTCAGTATGGTGGGATTTTGGAAGGAAAGCGTATCTTGATTACAGGTGGTGGCCGTGGTCTTGGTTATGATATGGCGAGAAAATGTCTGGAAGAGAAAGCCAAAGTAACCATTACCGGACGTAATATGGAGACACTTGAAGAAGCAAAAGAAAAGTTAGGGAATAACCCAAATTTGTTTCTCATTCAGCATGATGTGAGAGAAATTGCAACCACAAAAGACATGGTGGAAAAAGCTGGTGAAATGATGGGCGGTATCGACTGTCTTGTAAATAACGCGGGTGTTTCTGTGCACAACATTAATTACAAAACTTGTACCGAAGAACAGTGGGATCGTCAGATGGATACGAACTTAAAAGGCACATATTTTACCACCCAGGAGTTCCTAAAGTACTATGAGGCTTCCGGAGAGACATGTTGTAATATTATCAATATGGTATCGGAGCGTGGTTTATATGGAGATGATGTTCCATACGGACTTGCAAAACGTGCTTTGATTAGTTATACAGAAGGCTTGGCGCGAGCATTGATTCGGAAAGGTGTGCGTGTAAACGCCATTGCACCAGGAGTAACTGCTACCGAGATGACCGGATATGATCCAGAGGGAGATTTGTATCGTCGCTGGGCAGTTGGTAAGCGTGTTTTACTTCCTCAGGAAATTTCTGAGGTTGCTGTATTTTTGTTAAGCGATGCTTCGAATTGTATCTCAGGTCAGGTGATTGCCTGTAATGAAGCAAACCACTTAAAGTAAACCTAAGATTTTGGAGGAAATGGCAATGCAACAGCCGTTAATAAGTGTAATTATTCCGGTCTATAATGTGGAAAAATATTTGATGCGATGCGTAGGAAGTATCTTGAAGCAAACGTACAAAAACGTGGAAGTGATTTTGGTGAACGATGGTTCTACGGATAGTTCTCCGCAGATATGTGAGCATATCGTGGCGATGTCGGATAAAGTTCGTATTATCCATCAAGAAAATCAAGGAGTAAGTGCCGCCAGAAATGCTGGGCTACGTGCAAGTAATGGTGAGTACATTCATTTTTGTGATGCGGATGATTTTATCGAGGGAGATACCTACGAAGCGGTTATGGCGGAAATGCTTCGAGAAGAAGCAGATGCTGCTTATTTTGGCTGGTCCAGGGATTTGCGATTTTCTTCCACAACCCAAGCGGACAATGCGTTACGTGGTGCAGGAAGCCAATTTGATCTTGGCTATACCATGTTGATACAATGTGGTGTACCAGGAGGGAAAAAGGGCTACGGAAATTATATATGGAACAAGATATTTCGTAAAGCTGCTCTCAAGGATAAAGAAAATGGTGAGTGGATTCTTTTTGATGAGAATGTGGCAATTGCCGAAGATGGTTTGTGGTTGGTGGACGTTTTGCCGAATTTGCATAAAGGTGTGTTTTTACCCAAAGCATATTATCATTATGTCAATAATCCTCAAAGCGCTATGGGAAATCGAAGTCGATATACAGAAGTGTGTTTGGGCTCTCAGCGAAGTCATATACGAATGCTAGAGAAATTAAAAGAGTTTAATGTTGAACTATACAAAGTACATCAGGAAACCTGCAATAGATTTTTCTGGATGCATGTGCCTACAACAGGTGAAGTGGATGAAGTTCTGATAGAAGGAACCATTCAGCATTTGTTTCAAGTAAATGAGGGAGAGTTTCCACCGAAATTGTCCCATATCTTGAAAGAGTACCATTTGTTGCGAGAGAAAAATCAAATGTCTCGTGAATATTGGAATCGAAGAAGTGTTCAATGGATGATACGTGTTGGGAATTTGTTACGTAAAGTGAAACGAGGAATATATAGATGATGAAGCGAATTGGAATTTTAACTTATCATAGAGCCATAAATTATGGGGCACTTATGCAGACGTATGCGTTGCAAAAAGCATTGCAAAGTAAAGGGGCAGATGTTCGTGTGATTGACTATTGTTCCCCGCATATCGATTGGTCCTACCGTTTGACATGGGGACTAAACAAGAAGCATGTTAAGGGCTGGATGAACTGGTTGCGAGGCATCCCCTATACAATCCGTAAGAAGAGACGTTTTCGCAAATATGAAAAGAAAGTATTAAATATGACGTCGAATGCTTATTCGGACAAAAATATCGCCGAGTGTGAATGCGAATTTGACAAAATTATTACAGGAAGCGATCAGGTTTGGAATTTGAATATTAATGGAAATGACACGGCGTATCTGCTGGACTTTGTAAAAAATCCAGAAAAGAAATATTCCTATGCCGTTAGTATTGGCGCATATCAGTTCGAGGATGAATATGCAAAAATGTTGCATGATTTTTCGGAACTGTCATTGCGGGAAACAAGTGCGGCGCAATACATCGAACAATTAACTGGGAAATCTTGTAGAACCAATATTGATCCAACCTTACTTTTGACGGGGGATGATTGGCGAAAGGAAGTGGGACGGACGCGTTTGATGAAAAAACCATATATCTTTATATATTCGGTTCATCCGCAGAATCATCTAATTCAGGTGGCAAAAGAGTTGGCTAATAAGACAGGGTATGAAATTATATATTTGCACAATCGAGTGCAGACACAACTTATGAAAATACCAGATGTAAAGGTGTTGTTTGATTGTACGCCTGCTCAATTTCTTGGATACATTGAAGGAGCACAATGTGTATTAACCAATTCCTTTCATGGAACGGTATTTTCCATCCTATTTCACAAACAGTTTTTTTCGGAATTATGTACTGTTGGCGGATTTAACAATCGTGTATTTGAGTTGCTATATTCGTTAGGACTGGAACGTCGATATCTGGAGAATAATGTTGAGTTGGGGGCTTGGATTGATGTGGAGGAAAAAATTGATTGGGATGATGTAGAACAGCGTTTGGCGGAGTATCGCCAGTCATCTCTACAGTATATTGAAGAACTAGCGAAAAGGTAACAAAAGGAGGATAAATGGTATGTATTCCAAAATTGAAAGTGTGCGTCTTTTGGTTGCATTGATGAAGGAACATAATATACGAAATGTGGTGCTTTCGCCAGGGGGACGAAACATACCAATTGTTCATTCTTTGGAACAAGATGATTTTTTTACATGTTATTCTGTAGTGGATGAGCGTAGTGCGGCGTATTTTGCAATCGGTGTGGCTCAGATGAAAAAGGAGCCAGTGGCGATTTGCTGTACCTCTTCTGTAGCGGCAAGCAATTATACGCCAGGAATTACAGAGGCGTTCTATCTTCATATTCCGCTCTTGGTCATTACCAGCGATCGTCATCCGTACATGCTTGGGCAGATGGAAAACCAGATGATTGACCAGGTGGACATGTATAAGAACTTTTGTCGTAAATGCGTAAATCTTCCGATTGTGTCAAATGCAGACGATAATTGGTATTGTCAGCGATTGATTAATGAGGCGATTCTTGAGTTGGATCACCATGGAAAAGGTCCGGTACAGATTAATATTCCTCTTGCAGTGGATATTGAGATTTTTGATGCACCTAAATTGCCGAAAGTCAACCCAATTAAGCGATTGGAATATATGCGTGATGTGGATGGATGGAAAGAAAAGATTAAGACGTTAAAATCGGCGAAGCGGATTATGGTTGTGTGTGGTGAGAGTGCGCCGTTTGATAAGGAAGAAAAACAGGCAATTGAAGCCTTTGTGAAAAAATATAATTGTGTGGTGGCGACGGAACATGTGTCCAATAAAACTTGTGATGCCACGTTGGATTTGTTCGGTGCGACACAAGTCATGTCCATCAAGCAATTTGCCGATTATCTCCCAGACCTTGTAATCAGTTTGGGCGGCAACTATGTTTCGAGAATTAAGAACTTGTTGATTCGGTATCCGGGACAGTTTGAACATTGGTCCATTACTGAAGATGGCATGGTTTGTGATATGTTCAAGAGTCTGACTACGGTGTTTGAATGTACGTCAAAAGACTTCTTTCAATATTATACGGAGAATGCTCCGAAATTGGGTTCCAATAATATGAAATATCATAAATTGTGGGAAGAGTATGCACAGAAGGCTAAGCTTCCTGAATTTGCATTTAGCAATGCCTACGCCATCGAAAATCTGGCAAAACGCATTCCGAAAAAATCTCTCATGCATCTTGGAATCTTAAATGCAACCCGTGTTATGGAGCACTGCGAAGTGGCAGATGGAGTTGAGGCATACAGTAATATCGGTGCCTTTGGTATTGATGGTTCCATGTCTACTTTTATGGGAGAATCCGTTGCATCCGGTAAATTGAGCTTTTTGGTTATTGGTGATCTTAGCTTTTTCTATGATATGAATGCGTTGCAGATTAAACATGTAGATAGTAATGTGAGAATTATGCTAATCAATAACAGTGGTGCTGCAGAATTTCATTTCTTTGTTGGCAGAGAACGAATTCCTAGCATTAACCGTCATATTGCAGCGGAGCATGGCACCAGTGCAAAAGGATGGGTGGAAAGCCGTGGATTCAAGTATTTGTCAGCTAAAAATGAGCAAGAATATCAGGCGGCGATTGAAGAATTTGTAAATCCAAAATCGAAAGTGCCAATTGTGATGGAAGTATTTACAGACAAAGAAACCGATGCGAATAATCTGAAACAGTTTTATCGGACGTTTAAGTAGGAGTAAGCTCATATGGAACAGGTACAACTAAGAAACGGAATTGCGTTGCCTAAGGTTATGCTTGGCTCGTATCAGTTAAATGACCCGCAGGCGATGCAGGATATTGTTGGGGAGGCGGCAAAGTATGATTGTTTTGCCTATGATACATCCCCGAGTTATCATACGGAAGAAGATTTGGCAAAAGCAGTTCATCATTACATGGAGAAGAATTCGGTGGGGCGGGATAAATTCTTTTTGCAGACGAAGATAGATTCTTGGCAAATGATTGTAAAAAAGGGTGATATTCGCCCTTATGTGATGAATTGTCTGCGTCGCACCGGAGTGGAATATTGGGATCTTTTGCTGATTCATTGGCCGCAGCCAGAGTATTTGGTGCCAACTTGGCTTACCATGGAAAAACTGTACGAAGAAGGTCTGGTAAAGGCGATCGGTGTTTGTAATTTCAAAGTGAGACATTTTGAAACGCTGAAAGCGGGAGGAGCAACCGTGACACCTATGGTTGTGCAAAATGAGATTCATCCATTTCATACAGATGATGAGGTGATTGCGTATTGTAAGGAAAATGCAATAACTGTGCAGGCATATAGTCCACTGTGCCGAATGCTAGATAAAGTAACGGAGAATGAGGCCTTGAAACGTATGGCAGAGAAATATAATAAATCTGTTGTACAGCTGATTTTGAAATGGCACATTCAAAGAGGTGTAATTCCTATTGTTAAGACTGGAAAAACAAAACGAATTCAAGAAAATTTGGGGCTTTTTGATTTTCAATTAACAGAAGATGACGTAAGTATCATTACTAGTTTAAATGAGAACTTTAAGATTTTCTTGGAATCCCGCTGTTGCCCGGGGTATTAAGGAGGAAACATGAGAAAACAAAAATGTGTGACGGTAGGTGTTTTGGCGGCATTATATGCGTTGCTTCAAGTGGGCGTATTGCTGGCATTTCACGGAGTTTTTCGTATTGTGATGTGGATTGTGTTTACACTTCTTTTGGCTGGAATTCTAGTTGGATTACACGTTGGTTATAAATGGTTGATGGGAGAGGCGCCGAGAAGTTATTTTCAATATCTGGATCAAAGAAATATAGATGGGATTGTGTTAGGTTCCACAAAAGTATGGCAGTCCATGGATACGCTTGATGAAACGTTGTACCGTTGTTTCTTTTATCGGAAATCATTATTTATGGATTTTTGCTATCTGAAAACCTATTATAGTCATGTGAAACCAGGTGGAAAAGTGTATCTCTTTGTGGATTACAAAGAGAATTGTAAACTTCGAGATTTTATTAGTGTTATGGATCGCAGATGTGTGCATGGACATATTTTCCTGCAGTTGACATCGGATAATATCATTCCACCGAAGACCAAGCGCGTACGTGTGCAGGATTTGTGGCATATATTTTCTTATTTTGTTCATGTTTTGTGCAAGAAATCTTGGCGGGGATGGCGAGTTGTGGGGAGAGAAGATGAAAGCAAACTTGATTCGGAGGAATTGAAATACGTCACAGATTTGCTGGAGGAAATGATTGTATTTTGCCGAAATAGAAATCTTGTTCCTGAGGTTCTGTTAATCGATTCGGATGCGATGTCAAATGCAGCAAATCGAAAGATAGCTTCGCAGTTGTCAAAGAAATATGAAGAAGTAAAGTTTTGTAATGTGAAAAATGGGGAGGAAATAAAAGGGATCTTTTCGTATTGGAGGAAATAGTAATGCAACAGCCGATGATTAGTGTTATCATTCCAGTTTATAATATGGAAAAATATTTGTTGCGATGCGTGGGAAGTATTTTGGGGCAAACCTACAAAAACATAGAAGTGATTATTGTTGACGATGGCTCTGTCGATAGCACACCGCAAATTTGCGATCACATTGCATTCATGTCAGAGATCGTTCGAGTCATCCATCAAGAGAACCGAGGGTTGAGTGGCGCTAGAAACACAGGGATGAGAGCCAGCACAGGTGATTACATACATTTTTGTGATGCGGACGATTTTCTTGAGAAAGACACCTATGAGACGATTATGACAGAAATGCTACGAGAAGATGCCGATGTCGCATACTTTGGTTGGTCTAGGGATTATTGGTATTCTGCTGTGTCGCAAGCGGATAATGCGAAACGTGGCGTAGGAAACCAATTTGATCTTGGTTACTCCATGTTGATACAAGGTGGTGCAGTTGGCGGAAAAAAAGGATATGGAAATTTTGTATGCAATAAAATTTTCCGGACATCGGTTCTGAAAGATAAGGAAAATGAGGAATGGATTCTTTTTGATGAGACTGTTATCGCAGCAGAAGATGGTTTGTGGCTTGTGGATGTATTGCCGAATTTGCAAAAAGGTGTATTTTTCCCAAAAGCGTATTATCACTATTTTCGCAATCAAAACGGAATTACAGGGAATCAAAAACGACGTACCGAAGTCAGTTTAGCTTCCCAGCAAAGTCATATACGAATGCTAGAAAAACTAAAAACCATTGATATGGAGCTATATAAGGTGCATCAAGAAACCTGCAATGGTTTTTTTTGGATACATGTGCCTAAAAAAGGAACGATTGACGATGTTTTGCTCGAGGGAACCATCCGGAATTTGTATCAAGTATACGAAGGAAAATTTCCACCACGACTTATGAAGATTTTGAAAGATTATCAATGGTTGCGCGGGCAAGAACAGTTTTACAGTCGATACATGGAACGTCCCGAGGTGAAGCTGGTGGTAAGGATTGGGAATTTGCTTCATAAATGGAAGTGTGCAATATGTAAACGTTGAGGTGAAAAAAGAGTAAATAGCAAAGTCCCCTTTTACGGGGACTTGTTTTATTTCAAATATTCTTCCCAAAACTCCCAATTCGTCAGCTCCTGATATCGACTTCGATATTCCTCTGCGACTCTATCATAGTTCTTACGCATCAGGGAACGAAGCTGTAAAGTGTTCCGGAAAAAAGTTACTAATTTCCTATATTTTCTCGTGACTACAAAGCCTTTTCGACTGTCCGGATCATAGAGAAGAACTGATTTTTTTCCATAAAAGGCAGTTGGGTAGGAACCAGCTTTAACTGGATGTGCGACAGGACTTCGATCCGGGATAAACCAGCCGTTCAGTGTCAGCATATGTTTCTTGCCAAGGGAAACTTCTTTTTCGTATATATGAAACTCGTCCACTTCGCGGTGGGCGTTCCGTGAGATGCCTTGTTTGGTTAATTCACTGTCACAGTCTGTCATCCCATAGCTTTTTACCATAAGTTCCTGATGCAGAGTGAGGGGATCCAATTCTTTTATGCCATCCATTCCACTGCAAAAATCTTCAACGGCTTTTAAGTTAAAGTTCATATCATCGTAACGATAGCGAAGAAGATTGTTCAGTAAAAACTTCATGAATACTCGTCGAAATGCCTGCTTCCAAGTAAAGTCCGGTTCATGGATGGCATTTGCAATGAGCATATTACGGACATCGTAGTATTGGAGGTTCGAAGCGCGACGGTTCTCAAAAGGTTCATGCCACACCCCGATGCCGTTCAGTGTTGCCAGATGTTGGATACGTCGCATGCCGTATTCCTGATCGTCCTCATGGATAAAAAGAGGGAGAGGAAGATCCTCTCGCATCTCTTGTGTGAGTGGCATACAGCAATACCACCAGCCATTATAATTAGCAGGCATTTCCATGTCATTGGCAATGATGGAGGAAGGATGAGAAAGGACATATCCATTTTTGTTGGCGGTTAGACCGAAGGCATTGCGAAGAGCACCTTTTTCGTGCTGTACAGCAGGGGCATCGCTGCGAAGGAGGGAGCCACCCACAGACAGCTTCGTATATTGCTCCTTTCGACAAGCGAGAAACGCCCAAGTGCGTCGAATGCATTCGGGATGAAATACCACGTCGTCATCCATAAAGATCATGTGGGTGAAGTTTCGTTCTTCTTGAACTTGCAGGATTTCCATAAGGCCTCGGGTGAAACCACCACTACCACCTACATTTTTATTGTAGACAATATGTATTCCGCTTTTGGAAAGGGATGGGATGTCCAGTGTATTTCCATTATCCGATACAAAAACTTCCAGTAGTTCATCGTCGCAAAGCGGTTGCAAACGTTCCAATGTTTTTGTGACGTATTGTTCGCGTTTAAAGGTACAGATGTCGATGGCTAGCTTTACGTCCCAATGGGATGCAAGAAAACTCTCCAGAACACCATTAAAAATATAGGCAGAAGCATCCGTCAGGCTTTTATTTTTGATACGTAGAAAACATAGGGCATAGGGTGAAATCTCTGTAGCATCAAAGGTGAGAGATGCTGTGACAGGAGAGGTAACTTCATTATCTTGTGAGAGATTCAGTTCCTTGATGATGGTCTCCTCTATCGGAAGTTGTGAGATTTCCAAAGGCGTAAGGGCGCCGTCGGTCACCTTGGTTTTGTCTTCTGCCGAGAGATTGGCTCCCACCAATTGAATTTCTACATCTCCAGTCAGGGAAAGATCCCAAGTGAATTGCTCTACGGTGGTGTATTTGAGCCAAATTTGGCTGGAAAAACAATTAAAATAAGTAAGGGTATCTACTGTGGATCCTGGCGCAAGACAAAGAGCCTGCAAGCCAGAATCCCAAGTGGAAGTACCCTTACATGTATGGTAATATAAATCTGTTTTGTTGCATATTTCCTCATCTGGAAATAATAAGTTCTGCAGTACCATGTATTATTTTACCCCTTCGATATAGGCGTCGCATACTTCGTTCACTTCGCCTACCTTTTTGATGTCGCCTTTGTGAATCCATACAGCATGATCACATAGTTTTCTTACGGTATCAATAGAATGAGATACATAAAGAAGCGTTGTTCCACCTTTGAGCATTTCATCCATTCGTTTGAGACATTTTTGCTGAAACTTAAAGTCACCTACCGCGAGAATCTCGTCTACGATAAGGATATCTGGATCCACCAATGTGGCAACGGCGAATCCGAGACGGGCACGCATACCAGAAGAGAAGTTTTTCAATGGAGAATCCAAAAAATCATGCAACTCTGAAAATTCTACGATTTCGTCAAAATGGGCATCCAAAAATTTCTTGCTATGTCCTAACACGGTACCATTGAGATAAATGTTTTCACGAGCGGTGAGGGACATGTCAAAGCCAGCACCCAATTCAATCAATGGGGAAACCACACCGCGGACAGTGATGCTTCCTTTGTAAGGTTTAATAATGCCACTAATTGCTTTTAATAAGGTGGATTTTCCAGAACCATTGGTACCCACCAATGCCCACGCTTCTCCTTTGCGAATCTGAAAGCTTGCATCTTTAACCGCCAAAAATTCTTGAAACATAAGCTGACGTTTCAAAAGTTTAATGAAATATTCTTTTAGATTATCAATTTTTTCTGTTGATTTATTAAAACGTATGGTGACGTTATTTACATCAATTACTACATTTTGTTCCATGAGTTCCATCCTTTCACAAGTATTCTACATTAAATATACAGGATAAAGTTCTTCTGTGTCTTCGTAAATACCACCGTTCCGATGATGAGCATGATGAGAGAAAAACCACATCCCATGCCGATCATAAGAGGATCCGGGAAACAGTTGTACAAAGTCAGACATCGCATCTGCTGTACGTAGGAATACATCGGATTGAAATGCACGATGATAAATTCCAAGTTGTATGGCAATGTAGAAACGGGATAAAAAATTGGTGTAGCATACAACCAAGCAGTGGTAATGGCTTTGTAGATATACTGGATATCACGAAAATATACATTG
>JAZNJZ010000014.1:0-1781 GCA_045578325.1 Eubacterium sp. | reverse complement strand
CTCATCCATATTGATAAGCCCAAATTGCGACAACTTTTGCTCGCATCCGCTCACACTCGTCAAATCGAACTTATCAATATAGAAACGCTGCAATTCCTCCGGCAAGACAATCGAACAAAAAGTAGACTTGCAACGCCCCTGCTCAGTACTTACAAGCAACGGAGCCACCGCATTGGCACATTGCCCCTCCAGTTTCATCCATTGCGCCACCATGCCCAACATCCAACGATGAAACCCGCTTACCCATAAAGCCTCATCGGACACCTTTCGGGCCAATTCCGACACACGATCTACTCCGTCCCATTCGGGCAGCTTCTCCACATAATCCGAAAAAGGATGAAAATCTGCAATTTGTTGAGACAAGAGTAAGCGCGACACATCCTTGTCCCAACAATTGACACCCTGCTTTCGCGCTTCCATACAAAAGGTATTCAGCGCCCTCTGATCTACCAAATGAAAAACTTTTTCACCTTTCTTGCAAAACTCCGTCTGTTCGGTCAATACATTAAAACGAAAGGCATAGTTTGAAAACAAGCAGACTTCCAAATCCTCCAACATGGTTCGACTCACTTTATTCTGTTTCCCCTCTCGAGAGGGGCTAGGGGTGTGTAAATCACAACTTGCTTGAGATTCTTGTTTCAATACTTCCTTTTCTCCAAACCATTTCTGCCAAATTTTTAAAATCATTTCCTTCATACGTTACTATTTTTATGTTTTGAAGGCACAAATATATACTCAAAAAATAGCGTTTTGCAAACTTCCGATGAGCCTCTTTGATGAAAAATGAGCAAATGTGAAGATGTATCATCCATTAACCTGAAGACGTAAATAAATTAGCCCAAAGACCTAGAAGAATTAAACGTTCCACATATGTGGAGATACTTTTCCACATATTATGGATAGCTCCTTCCACATATTGTGGAGAGAACCTTCCACATAATGTGGAGAGGCCTATCCACATATGTGGAAAGATTAATACTTCGCCATCTTTCAGTTAGTTCTTCTAGACTTTTCTACTAATTTCTGTAGGCCTTACCAATAGACGGGAAAACAGGGAGTCAAGTATAGAAAATGCCAGGTGTGGCAGAAAAGTGGGGTGATTGCACCAAACGTGCAACATTTTTATTCTGAGATTCAGAAATTTAGGGTGTTTGTTGCTCGGGTGGCAGATGTTTCAAATAAAATCCAAATTAAACTCTATTGGGTATTTTTTCTTTTATACAATCATAGAGATAGAAAGGTAAATACAATATTAATATAATGGCAACACCGCATTGTTCCCAAAAAGTTTCCTTCTTTTTCTCCACAGGTTTCTTTGCATCCATCTCCTCAAATTCCTTGGTATGATCTGTTGAGTTCCATTCATCACACTTCTTCAAGTATTTTTCCAATTCATCAAGACGGTACGCACAAGTAACATGATGATTACCGGTTTCATCCTCTCGCTTCCATAAAGACTCATAGAATTCACGGTCAGGTGAATCTAAATGTCGCCCCGGCATCGTGTGCCAGCTCCCACATTTAGTACATTGCTGTGTAGCACTCACCGGTAAACAATTCCATTCGATATCAAGTCCCATAAAAATCGTTTTACAGTCATCACAGATGAATAAGGATGTTCCTCTTAACATATTTCCTCCTCTTAATTAGTTCTTTATGACATTCATAATTTTACATCAAAATTGTTTGCTCACATCAAATGAGACCTTATATATATGATCAAAATATTTCTCCCAACTATTTTCGGCCTTACCAATTTGTAATCCATAAAATCGTGTACC
>JAZNJZ010000013.1:0-9005 GCA_045578325.1 Eubacterium sp. | reverse complement strand
ACCGCTTGGCCTCCGACTTAACGAAACATAACGAAATGTAATAATATGTATTTTTATTAACCTACCATTGTGTAAATCTGCATCATCGGCATTACGATGGCTCCAACAACACCACCAACTACTACTGCCAACAAACCAATTACCAGTGGTTCCATCGCTGTGGTCAAGTTTTTTGTTGCAGCTTCCACTTCCTGTTCATAATACTCTGCGACTTTATCTAACATCGCCTCGGTATTACCAGTTTCTTCACCGATTCGTATCATATGATGAACCATCTGCGGGAACACTTCTGACGCTTCCAACGGCTCTGACATTGGGATACCTTGCATAACATCTTCTCTTGCATCGTTAAGAACTTTACGAACAACACGGTTTTCTACGATATTTGCCACGATACCAAGCGCCTCCACCAACGGTACACCTGAGGTAATCAAAGTAGACATAGTCATACTAAATTTTGCTGCTGCATTTTTAACTGAAAAATCTTTCACAATAGGAAGTTTTAGACACATACGGCTTGTAAGCTGTTTCCCTGTTTCGGTATTTTTACCAGCCACTACTGCCGCGATAACAAGTACAATTGCACCGATTACCAAAACCAAATTCTCAATCATAAAATTACTAACCGCAATAACAATACGTGTTGGCAATGGAAGAGTCTCTCCCATCATAGAGAACACCTGCTGGAACGCCGGAATAACCTTAACCATCAACACAATTACTACCACTACTGCAACTACAAGTACAACCACCGGATAAATCATCGCCGAAATCAGCATAGACTTCAACTTTTGATCTTTTTCAAACTGAGTACAGATTCGTTCAAATGCAATACTCAAGTTACCAGTTGCCTCACCCGCTGCTACCATGTTAATCAAAAGTTCAGGAAACACCTTTCCTTCCAACGCCATGGCATTAGCCAAAGTTTCACCTTTCTCAACATTTACCTGAACATTATAAATGGATTTACGCAGAACCTTATTTTCCGTAGACTCCTGCATCATTTTTAATCCATCTACTACAGTAACACCTGCGTTCAAAATACTATGGAACTGACGACAAAACAGCGTAATATCCTTTAATTTTACCGGATTACCAATAGTAATGTTCCAAGACGCATCATCCACACTAGCAGCTTCTTTTACCATATGGACAATGGCACCTTCACCTTTCAATTTCGCTGTAGCTGCTTCTGGAGATGCCGCCTCCAAGGTACCCTTTTTATCTTTACCATACTTATCCGTTATACGATATTTAAATGTAGCCATCTACACTCTCCTCCTCTCTTAATAAAGTCTCTTCGTCAATGCACCTTTATCCTGTGCAAACGTAATCGCTTCATTTTTCGATATGCGTCCTGCTGAATACAAGTCAAATATCGAATCATCCATTGTTATCATTCCATTCTTTCTACTTGTCTGTATAATAGATGGAATCTGATGACTTTTTCCTTCTCGAATCAACGCACGAATCGCACTATTGGCATGGAGAACCTCAAATGCCGCCACTCGTCCATTTCCATCCGCCGTTTTCATCAGCTGCTGAGAAATAATTGCCTCAAGCAACGTTGCCAACTGCAAACGAATCTGTGGTTGCTGATGCGGTGGAAATACGTCAATGATACGGTCGATGGTAGCTGACGCACCAATCGTATGCAGTGTCGAGAACACAAGGTGTCCAGTCTCGGCTGCCGTTACCGCTGTAGCAATTGTTTCCAAATCTCGCATCTCTCCTACAAGAATAACATCTGGATCTTCACGAAGCGCAGCTCTCAGTGATGCTGCATAACTATCTGTATCCATACCAATCTCTCGCTGATTGACAATTGACTTTTTATGCTGGTGCAAATACTCGATTGGGTCCTCAAGTGTAATGATATGATGGCTATAATTCTCATTAATTCGATTAATAAGCGAAGCCAACGTTGTTGATTTACCACTACCTGTTGGTCCTGTAACAAGAACCAAACCTCTCTTTTTGTTTACCAAATCAATAACCGATGGTGACAATCCAAGACTCTCTGGTTCCGGAATCTCCGTATTAATCAAACGAATAACGAAAGCCATCGATCCTTTCTGCTTAAACACGTTAACACGGAATCGTCCCTGGTCCGGAATGGCATACGAGAAATCCGCCTCTCCCGTCTCATTAAACTCCGTAATCAAACGTTTTGGAATCATCTGTTCTACCAATGTCTTTGTGTCCGCACTAGTCAAGGGCACATTGGTCAAATTCTTTAAAGTACCATGAACTCTGCACTTAATCGGAACTCCTACCGATACATGAACATCGGATGCTCCAACTTTTCGTGCCTGAATCAAAATATCATCCAGAGTCATACCCCTTTTTCCTCCTTATATGTTCTTGTTGTTTATTCAGCCGCAATACGCTCTACTTCCGATATAGACGTAATTCCTTTCAACACAAGCTTGGCTGCTCCCAAACGCAATGTCGTAAGGCCTTCCTTCAACGCTACTTTTTGGATTTCTTCCGCACCGCCGCCTCGGCTAATTACCTCTCGCAGTGCTGGTGTAATTGGCATAATTTCATACACACCAATTCGTCCTCGGTATCCCGAGTTGTTGCAATAGTTGCATCCTTTCGAACTCGGCTCATAAATTGTTGGATTTGAATCTCCACGAAGTCGAAGTCGGAATTTGTCTGTATCTGTCATTTGTTTTTCCACATGACATTTTGGGCAGATACGTCGTACCAGACGCTGCGCAATAATACCCACAACAGAGTCCGCAACCATGTATGGTTCAATACCCATATCTTCCAAACGAGTTACGGTACTCGCTGCACTATTGGTATGCAACGTACTTACAACAAGGTGACCTGTAATCGCCGCCTTAACCGCAATACTCGCCGTCTCTTCATCTCGAATCTCTCCGATCATGATAATATCTGGGTCCTGACGCAAGATAGAACGAAGTGCTGACGCAAATGTAAGTCCTGCCTTTTCATTTACCTGCACCTGGTTAATACCATCCACATCCGCCTCCACCGGATCTTCTACGGTGATAATATTAACATCTCCCTCATTCAACTCGTTCAATACCGTATACAAAGTTGTAGATTTACCACTACCTGTTGGTCCTGTAACAAGTATAATACCATGAGGATTTTTCAATATTCCATCAAAACGCTTCAACTCTTCTTCCTGGAAACCGAGCTCACTCTTCTGCTTGTTCAATCCAGACTTAGAAGCAATACGCATTACAATCTTCTCACCAAATGTTGTTGGAAGAGAAGATACACGAAGATCATATTCAACACGATTGAACACCAATGTCATACGACCATCCTGTGGTGCACGTTTCTCGGAAATATTCATTCCACTTACAATCTTAATACGTGCTGCGATAGCGCTCTGCAATTCTTTTGGATAATTCATTACTTCTTGCATGGCACCATCGACACGATACCTAACACGAACTTGATCTTCTAACGCTTCAATATGTATATCACTGGCACGCTCATTTACAGCCTGCTCAATAATCTTATTTACAAGAAGTACGATCGGGGAGTTATCTACTTCATCATTTCCCTCGTCCTTCTTGTCCCCCTTCAACTTTTGTGCTTTTTCCTGACGTTCCTGGGAATAACTTTCCGCCAATTTTGCAGATTGTTCATTACCATAATATTTTTCAATAGCATAGTCAACATCCGAAGGTGTTGCCACCATGATTTCAATCTGCATGTTGGTGATGATGGAAAGGTCGTCTACCGCAATAATATCCAACGGATCCGCCATCGCTACTCGAAGTATATTCGGATTATCCTCGTCTACTTCAAATGGAACCAAACGATGTTTTCGCACAATATTCTCTGGCAAAATCGAAATCACTTCTGGCGCAAGTTTCGCCTCACGAATCCTTGCATACGGAATCTTCATCTGATGCTCCAACGCTTCTGCAATTTCTTCTTCCGTTGTCATCTGAAGTTCAACCAACGTTTCACCAAGTCGTTTTCCAAGTTCTCTTTGTTTTCCTAATGCTTCTGTCAACTGCTCTTCGGTAATAACCGCAGCATCAATTAACACGTCACCAATTCTTTTTCGAGTTCTTCCTACCATAAGCCATCACCTATTCTTTATTTGTAGTTTTTGCATCTTTGCATTTTCTTAATTTTATCCCCGTTGCAATTCCGGCCCCGGCCACAATCGCAAACAGAATAAGTTTTGCCCCATAACTGACAAATGCTCCACTTAATGTCATATATGCCTCCTAAAACTGCGAAAACATCCTTTTCACCTTTTCACATAATACATTTAATGTCTGTTCGCTAATTCCTTCACCACATCATCCCAATTCAAATCACATTCTGCCATGAGGACCATCATATGATAAAGGAAATCAGCAATTTCATACTTCAATTCTTCTGCATCTGGATTTTTAGCGGCAATCACAATCTCTGTCGCTTCTTCTCCACATTTTTTTAATATCTTATCAATCCCTTTATCAAAAAGGTAATTGGTGTAAGATCCTTCTTTCGGATTCTTCTTTCGCTCTTCAATCGTTGCAAACACTTCATTTAATATTGTGAGCGGATTTAAGTTATTATATTCCTTCTTCGCAAGTTCATTAAAGAAACAACTTCTAGCGCCTGTATGACAAGCCGCACCAACTTGATGAACTTTTGCCAACACCGTATCATGATCACAATCCAAGCGCAATTCTTTCACATACTGGAAATGCCCTGAAGTTTCTCCCTTGCACCAAAGTTCCTGTCTACTTCGACTAAAGTATGTCATCTTACCAGTGGCACAAGTCGCCTCATAAGACTCCTTGTTCATATATGCCAACTGCAACACTTCACCTGTCTTATAGTCCTGCGTAATGCATGGAATCAAACCTTTTTCATCTGTTTTGAATTCCGAAAAATCCATTGAAGATTCAAAGGTATTCATCTCGATTCCTGCCGCTTTCATATTCATTTTTATTTTAAACAATTCTTTTCCCAAATAGTAATTTGTGGATACACCATCTACATTCGGCAACTTCAACAAGCTCTCCAAATCATTGCGAAGCAGACTATCACGAACAATGATCTTCTTTCCTGCCTGCTGACATTTGCGTTCTAACGCTGGACCCACATCCACATGTTTTACTAAAAGGGTTTCCACTGGAAGGGGAACTTTTTCAAAATCAATATCCCCGTCGATTTCAACCAGGATTTTATCCGCACCAAAACGTCCAATGGACTCTTTCAAAACTGAATCATCCGGGCAAAGCTCATACTTGATAACAACCTGCTCTGCTCCCGTATAAAAAGCTTTCTTTGCATCCTCAAATCGGCCCACATACATTCCTGTAATAAAAGGAATGTCAATCTTGTCGTAGATTTTTTTGAGAGTGGCCAAAAACTCTTCTCTTTCTTTTTCTATCTTCGAATAATTGTAAATAAATAATGCATCCGCACCTGCAAAGCAGTATTGTTCTGCCTGCATGATAATATTCGTTGAGAGTTCATTCTCTCCATTTATATATGGAATAATTTTTTTATATGCCAAAACGCTGCCTCCTCTATAATGTCCCTTTTGTCGAAAGAACGCCTTCGATTCGCTCATCCTTCCGAACTGCCATATCCATTGCTTTTGCCACTGCCTTAAACATCGCTTCAACAATGTGATGCGTGTTGCTACCTGCCATCTGTCGAATGTGCAAATTCACGCCTGCCCCAGAAGCAAAGCCCATAAAAAACTCTCTCACGGTCTCCGTTTCCATCGTTCCCAGCCTCTCTGCCGGTAACTCCGCTTCAAATTCAAAATAGGTACGACCGGAGATATCTAAAGACGCCAAAATCAGTGCATCATCCATTGGAAGAATAAAATATCCAAATCGGCTGATGCCCTGTTTATCTCCTAACGCTTCGCGAAATGCTTGCCCCATCACAATACCAGTATCTTCCACCGAATGATGGGCATCCACATGCGTATCTCCTTTTACTTTTATCTTCAAATCAAAGAGACCATGTCTTGCAAAACCCTCCAACATGTGGTCAAAAAAACCAATTCCTGTCTCTATGTCATAACTGCCTGTACCATCAAGATTTAACTCGACACAAATATCCGTTTCCTTGGTACAGCGCTCGCATCTGGCAATACGTCCCACGATGCACTCCTCCTGTCAAACGATATAATAAACCACCTTTATCTACTTATTCTACCATGGTCTTACAAAAAAAGCAAGTCAGAATAATAATAAAGTTTTTACAAATCTTTTACATTTTCTTTTCCCACGCCTCATACAAATCAGGACGAAAACGCTTCGTTCGCTCAATGGATTTCTCCATTCTCCACCTTTCAATGTTCTCATGGTGCCCTGACATTAACACATCTGGAACTTTACGACCAAGAATTTCCACAGGGCGTGTGTACTGTGGGTATTCCAAAAGACCATCCGAAAAACTTTCCGTCTCCGCGGAATCGTTGTTTCCCAGCACCCCCGGCACAAGGCGAGAAATCGTATCCATAACAACCATGGCTGGCAATTCGCCGCCTGTCAACACATAATCGCCGATGGATACATAATCTGTCACAATTTCTTCCAGTACACGCTCGTCAATTCCTTCATAGTGACCGCACAAAAACACAAGCTCTTCCTCTGCCGCAAATTCCTTCGCCATCTTCTGATTAAACACATGTCCTTGTGGTGTCATATAGATAACACGTCGTTTTTTTGCCGTGGACTTTTCTTCAATCGCCTGATAACAACGATGTACAGGTTCTGCCTGCATCACCATGCCAGCTCCACCACCATAAGGGTAATCATCCACTTTCATATGCTTATCCAAGGTATAATCGCGGATATTCAGTGCCTCCCAATCGATTAAGCCTCTTTCTTTTCCTCTTCCCAAGATACTCGTATCCATAATTCCTGGAAACATCTCTGGAAACAATGTCATAATATAGTATTTCATCTCTTATAACTCCATAAGTCCCGGCATAATATATGCTACAACTTGCTTATTTTCTACGTCAACTTTTTTGATACACTCTGGAATAGACGGAAACAACACTTCTTTCCCCTCTTCGGTTCCAATGACAAATACGTTATTGGCTCCCGTCTCCATAACATCTTTTACCGTTCCGATTTTATTGCCATCCTCTTCTACAACTTCAGCGCCGATAATGTCACAAATAAAATACTCCCCTTCTTCCAAAGGCACCGCATTTTCTCTAGTCACCATCAAATCACATTTACGGAACTGTTCCACGTCGTTGATATTGTTAAACTCTTTGAATTTTACAATAACAATGTTCTTAAAATATTTTACACGTTCTACGTGTAAGGTAAGTTGTTCCTTTTTATTTATCAAAATCACTTCGTCACAATCGTCGAATCTTCTTGGATCATCAGTAGTAGGAAACACCTTTACTTCTCCACGGATTCCATGTGTCGTTGTAATCACACCAATTCTAAGTAAGTTTTCCATATTATCCTCCAATTTACAAAAGAATGCCTGTGGTAGTCTCCTACAACACAGGCATCTTAATTACTGAATGTCTACCAGTATTTTCTTGTCGCTCTTTGAAGCAGACGCGCGTACAACAGTACGAATCGCTTTTGCGATCTTACCCTGCTTCCCGATTACTTTTCCCATATCGTCTGGAGCAACTTTCAAACTCAAGACAATCTCTTTGTCATTTTCCGTCTCGGTTACGACAACTTCGTCAGGATTGTCTACTAATGCACTAGCAATTACTTCAACTAATTCTTTCATTACTGCCAACCTCCTTAGGTTCAAGATGCATTATTTTACAATACCTGCCTGCTTGAACAAACGAGCTACTACGTCTGTAGGTTTTGCACCGTTTGCAATCCATTTCTTAGCTGCCTCTTCGTCGATTGTAACAGCTGCAGGTTCCTGATTTGGATCATAAGTACCAATCTCATCGATGTTTTTACCATCTCTTGGAGATCTCTCATCAGCAACTACGATTCTATAAAATGGAGCCTTTTTCTGACCTAATCTTTTCAATCTGATTTTTACTGCCACGTCTTTCACCTCCTTACGTTCTTGTCTGTACATCTATTCAAAAAGTATAAAACTATTTGAATCAACCTTAAAATCCACCAAATGGAAATCTCATTTTGCCGCCACGACGCATCTTCTTACCTGACATCATACCAGACATCTGTTTCATCATCTTACGGCTTTGTTCAAACTGCTTTATAAGACGATTTACTTCACTGATATCCACACCAGCACCTGCCGCAATCCGTCGCTTACGAGACGGGTTAATGATAGACGGTTTGGTTCGCTCCTCAATGGTCATGGAGTAAATAATCGCTTCCGTTCCCTTGAGAGCATCATCATCAATTTCCAGATCTGCAGGAAGTCCCATGCCTGGGAGCATGCTGAGGATACTCGAAAGTCCTCCCTTCTTTTTCATCTGCTGCATCTGTTCCAAGAAATCATTGAAATCAAATTCATTATTTTTAAACTTCTTGGTTAGCTCTGCCGCTTTCTCCTGATCAATCTGCTGTTCTGCCTTCTCGATCAATGTCATCACATCTCCCATACCGAGAATACGGGATGCCATACGATCCGGATAGAACTGCTCGAGGTCCGAAAGCTTCTCACCCATACCAACATAATAAATTGGTTTTCCAGTTATAGCACGAATAGAAAGTGCCGCACCACCTCGGGTATCACTGTCGAGCTTTGTTAAAATAACACCATTTATATTCAACGCTTCGTCGAAAGTCGAAGCTACGTTGACTGCATCCTGACCGGTCATCGAGTCTACGGTCAATATAATCTGATGCACATTTACCTCTGCTTTAATATTTTTCAGTTCCTGCATCAGCTCTTCATCAATGTGAAGTCGTCCTGCGGTATCCAAAAATACCATGTTGTTCTTATTTGCCTTTGCGTGTTCCATGGCTGCTTTTGCAATATCCACCGGATTGTGGTTGGTTCCCATGGCAAATACCGGAACACCAACTTTTTCTCCATTGGTCTGCAACTGTTCCACCGCCACCAAACAATACACG